>JAHJKV010000461.1 GCA_018822065.1 Pseudomonadota bacterium | reverse complement strand
AGGTGCCCAGAGTGGGCGAACAGAAACTGCATTTGCCGATGCATCCCCTTCCGGTGAGTACCGGCAAACCGGTGAACTCCGGCAAGCCGGGCACGCGCACCAGGTCGATGTAGTACTGGATGTTGGTGATGTCGTCCCACACAGGGAACAGTTTGTTGTTTTTCAGGGAAATAGGCTTGGCCGGGGAGGTAACCATGGCGGAGCCATTTTGGTTATAGGCGATGCCGTGGATGCTGCTGAGGGTTTCGGGCTTGGTCTGCCCGGAGGAGATGGCGCGCAGCAGCGGGGGCAATGACCCCTCGCACTCGCCGATGATCATGTAGTCCACGGGCATCATGTCCATGAGCAGTTGCGGGGGACAGTCATGGGAGATGCTGCCGCCAAGGATGGTTGCGATATTGGGATTTGTTTTTTTCGCTCTGTTCAGGATGCTCTTGATGGAGCGTATGTCGCCGCAGAGCCCGCCAGTGGCAACGGCAAAGTATTCATCGCCATCGAGCAGACTGCTCCAGTGGGTGCTGGTGAAGACCGTGTCAACGTAGGAGTATTCAATGTTGTTTTCGCGTAGTGAGGCCATGACATAGGCCAAACCCAACGGGAGATGCTTATAGTCCGGTTTGACGATGAGTACTTTTTTCAAAGTTCCCCCTCGGGAGTATGGGTTGGGCATACGAGGCAGTTCCAGGCACTGCGTTGACCGAATCTTCAATATCTTTTCAAAACACTATCTCTTTTTTGCAGTGATTCCAACTCGTCACGAGGGCACTCGGAGCTGAACCCTGCCTTGAGTCTGGTCGGAGCGGAAAGTTGGCAAGATTAGGATCTGTACCAGTCGCGGTTGGTTTTTCTGACGCAGAGTTCAATAGTTTGCACAAGTTATGCCAAAGAAAGGTCTTCCGCATCCTCATGTGGAGCCAGGGGGGCAATAATATCAATATGGCATTGGGCTTGCCAGACGCTCAAAGAAACTTTAGAGTTTCTTGAGACAGTGGGTGTACGTACGACGCCCGTTGCTGATCAACAATGCGCACACAATACCAGTTATCGTTCCTTCCGGTACGGGCCCGGCTCATCGCAGCTATACTATTGTATCTGCTCCTTTCGTCCGCGCCCGTGTTTGCCGCAAGCGTCGCCCAGGAATTTAATAGCGCATACGACCACTTCCATGCTCTCCGCAGCGATTCTAAGAAGGGCTCCTACCGGGCAGAGTGGGAAAAAGTCCAGCGTGAATTCGCCCAGGTTCTCAAGCACGACCCCGATGGCTCCTACACCCCCAAGGCCTTCTACTACCACGCCCGGGTCTATGAGGAGATCGGCAACCGTTCCGGCTGGAAAACGGATTTTGAAAAATCCGTGGACTATTTTGGCCGGGTGGTCAGTCGTTTTCCCGGCCATGCCTGGGCTGACGATTGTCTGTATCGCTCGGCCATGATCCGGCTGAAACGGCTCAATCAACCAGAGGAGGCCTACCTCGAACTGGCCACCATTGTGCGCGACTACCCCCAGGCGGACATGTTCGCCAAGGCCAAGGAAGAACTGGCCAAGGTTGACCAGGAAGAGATCGAGAGCATCCAGGCCAAGAATGACCCCGCCCAGCAGGCCATGGCCGACGAGACCCAGGAGGCCCCGACCGAGCCCCAGCCGAGTCCGGTAGCCGACCCGGACAATGTGGCCAACCTGGACATGGTCCGTTACCTCTCCAGCGACGACTATACCCGCGTGGTCTTCGACCTCAACGGTGCCGTGGACTATTATTACAAGCTCCTCAACCCTCTGCCGGACAAGGGCAAGGGATACCGGGTCTACATCGATCTGAAGAACACCCGCATCGGCAACGCCGTGGTGCGGGACAAGGTCATTTCCGACGGAATCCTGCGTGGATACCGTGCGGCCCAGTACGACCACACGACCACCCGGGTGGTGCTCGACCTGCACGAATACCAGGAACATAAGGTCTTCCATCTGGACAATCCTTTCCGCCTGGTGGTGGACGTATATGCTCCGGGCAACGGCCATGCTCCCTCCCAGGCGCAAACCCCGTCCAAACCCGGTTCGTTCCCCCGTGACGTGGACCCCGGCGATCTCGTCGAGGTGCTTGGTCTCAAGGTCAAGACCGTGATGATCGACCCTGGCCACGGCGGGAATGATCCCGGTGCCCGGCACAATGGGATCAAGGAGAAGGACACCAATCTCAAGGTGGGCATGATGCTCGGCAAGCTCTTGGCCGAGAAGGGTTTCAAGGTGGTCTACACCCGCACCACGGACGTGTTTGTGCCCCTGGAGGACCGGGCGGCCATGGCGAATATGAGCAAGGCGGACCTGTTCATTTCCCTGCACTGCAACGCCAACAAGAAGACCAGTATCCGCGGGCTTGAGACCTACTCCCTGAGTCTCAAGAGTTCCAGCGAAGCTGCCAAGCGGGTTGCCGCTCGTGAAAATGGCGTGCAACCGAGTCAGATTTCCGACTCGCAGCTCATCCTTACCGAGTTGATGTTGAACTCCAAGATGGAGGAGTCCTCGGACCTGGCGGCCATGATCCAGAAACAAGTGGTCAAGCAGATGCCCTCGAAATATGGCATTCAGGACCATGGCCGACGCCGTGCGCCGTTCTATGTGCTCATGGGCGCGAAGATGCCCGCCGTACTCGTGGAATTGGGGTATACCACGAATAAGACCGAGTCGAAGTACTTGCAATCGGATGCCTACCTGAAGTATCTGGCCGGGGGCATCGCCAGTGGTGTCGATGCATACCGTAAGCACATTGAGCGTTATGTATTGAATTGAGTGGAATTGCTCCGGGGGGAGATTTTGGTAATGGAGGGGGAGAAGTCTATGATCAGTGTAGATGTGCCAGGGTACGATCGTCTCAACCTGCGGTTTTTGGTGGTTGATTTCAACGGGACCATTGCCCTTGACGGCGAGTTGCTTCCTGCTGTTACCGAGCGCATCATCGAGCTCGCCAAGAACCTTGAGGTGCATGTGGTCACGGCAGACACCTTTGGCAGCTGCCGTAAGGTTCTGGAAGGGTTGCCGGTGACCTTGCATGTTCTGGGGGTGGGCCAGGAAGACCAGGCCAAGCTTTCCTACGTCAAGGAGTTGGGGCGCGATGCCTGTGTGGCCATCGGTAATGGACGCAACGACAGACTCATGCTGGAGGCTGCGGAACTGGGTATCTGCGTTGTGGGCGACGAATGCTGTGCGGTTTCCGCCGCGTCCAGAGCCGACGTGATGGCACCGGACATCCTCAGCGCCCTGAATTTCATTCTGGATGAAAAACGACTCACGGCCACCCTCCGGAGCTGAGTGCGGCAGCAGTGTCCGGCATCAGACCGTGGCAGCGCTGAACCATGAGCGGGAAGAGGGGCGAGTATTTTCCTGTTGCACGCAAAATGGGCATGCCGGTTGAAGGCATGCCCATTTTGCGTGTGTCCGGTGCAAACCGGGTATTATGCCTTGACCCAGCCGGAAAGCGTCTCGACGATCATTTCGGCCTGCTTGGCCGATGAGATCACGAATTTTGACTTGGGACGGTACTGGCCGTCGGCCTTCTGGTAGCGCCGGATCACGTATTTGTCCGGACCGAACTCGCCAGAAGTACGGTTCTTTTCCTGGTAACGGTAGAGCACGGTGGCCCAGGCGCCCTTGGACAAGATCTGCTTGTCCAGTTCCTTGACGATAATATCGCCGCCCTCTTCATACTGTACGGTAAGCTCATCAACGGTTGCTGCCACGTCGATCTCCTTTTCATATGGAATGTGAAAGGGGAGTAAAGGATTTTTCCGCCCTTGGCTAGCCTGCGATGATCGTCAAAGTCGATACACAACGTAAACAATCGTCAGATTGCCTGTTATCCCGTACGGAAAGAACAATCTTCGCCCTTTGGGCCTGGTTTTGGGGTGTTGACAGGAGGTCAAGGGCTGGTTACATGCGCCTCGTCAGAATGATCAACGGTATTTTTGTTACGCTGCGCGCCGCCCCAAGGGGCCTGGCCGACGTAAATTTAACCAGGAGATAATTGATGCGATTGTTTGTTCGATACACTTTCATAGTCGCCTTGATGGTTGGCTTGATCTTCCAGACGGTGAAGATCGAAGCCAAGAATCAGGAGATCGGCGACCTTGCTCGCGACCTGGACATGGCTGCCTACCGAATTGAGACCACGGAGCGAGCCTTGAACCTGACCCAGGTTTTGCAGCAGAAACTTCTCGAAAACAAGCAGGTGCGGACTGTCACTGTCACCGCGTACAATCCCTCAGTGGATCAGTGCGACGACGATCCCTATGTGGCCGCGAGCATGCGCAAGGTTCGGTCTGGCACCGTGGCCGTTTCTCGCGACCTCTTCGACCAGGGATGGGTCTATGGCAAAAAGATCAGCATTGAGGGAATGGGCATTTTCGAGATCAACGACCTCATGAATGCCCGGTTTACGGGCAGGGTGGATGTGTTCATGTGGGACGAGGAAGACGCAGTCAAGTTCGGCCATAAGCAGGCCCGAGCCGCCCTGCTTGATATCTAGCAGTTTTTGGGCATGCTCCAAAAGCGATACACGGAAAGAGGCCGCCTTGTGCGGCCTT
>JAHJKV010000460.1 GCA_018822065.1 Pseudomonadota bacterium | reverse complement strand
CGGAATCTATGATGCCCCCGGCGGCAAGGAATATCCCAAGCTCTTTGCCAAGATCCACGCCATGCTGACCGAGACCTCGCGCATGGAAAAGTACCACGACCTGGGCACGGCCGGGAACGTGGCCACGCTCAACGAGATCAAGAGCCTGCCCTGGCGCAACCTGCAGCAGACCACGGACCCGTTAGTGAGCGGCATCACCGGCGAGACCTTTGCCGAGGAGACCCTGCTGCGGAACATGGCCTGCTCCGGCTGCCCCGTGGGTTGCATCCATATTGGCTACGTGCGCGAGCGTTTCCAGGAGGATAACCGCTGGATGTACTATCAGGTGAGCTACGATTACGAGCTCATCTTCGCGGTGGGCAGCATGCTCGGCGTCACCGACTCCTTCTCGGCCCTGAAGATCATGGACCGCGTGGAAAAGGAAGGGCTCGACATCATGAGCGCCGGCGTGGCCCTGGCCTGGGCCACAGAGGCCCTGGCCAAAGGCGTCATCACCAAGGCCGAAACCATGCAGCCCTTGGCCTTTGGCGACGGACCCGGCTATGAACGGGCCATGGAGCGCCTTGGGGCGGCGGAGAACGATTTTTATCGCACCCTGGCCCAGGGGTTGCCCACGACCGTGGCGACTTACGGCGGCGGGGATTTTGCCTGCGTACTCGGCCAGGAGATGGCGGGCTATGCCACGGGCGAGGTGTATTTTGCAAGCCAGGCCCTGGGCTTCCGACATGCCCACCTGGACTCGGGCGGCTATGCCTGGGACCAGAAGCACGAGGAACAGGACGTGGTCGGGGCCGTGGACTTTCTGATCAACGATGGGCGAAGCCGTGCGGTTTTGACCAGCATGGTGTCCTGTCTGTTCGCCCGTGGGGTATACAGCGACGAACTGCTGGCCGAGGCCCTGGAGTGCGTGGGCTATTCGAGCCTGGCCGCGAACATGGAACAGGCCGGGCACAAGATCGAACGGCTCCGGTGGGGCAACCGCATTGCCACCGGCTATGATCCGCACGCGGTAAAGATTCCCAAGCGTTTCCTGGAAGTGGAAACCTGGAAGGGCAAGATCGACCCCGTGTATCTGGACGCCCTGAAAAAGGCCTATGCTGACCGGATTGTGGAAGTAGGCCGCCCCTTGCCGGAAGCGGCAGGGAGCGAATAACGCGAAAAATTGCTTGCAAACCGGGATGTGATTCGGTAATCACTCACTTCCCGACTGTGTGCCGAGGTAGCTCAGTTGGTAGAGCAGCGGATTGAAAATCCGCGTGTCGGCAGTTCGATTCTGTCCCTCGGCACCATAGAAAGCAAGCCCTTACGGTTTACGCCGTAGGGGCTTTTTCTTTATCTATTTACTACTGGCGCAGGAAGGCTCCCGCCCGACCCAAACTCCGTTCAGGCCTCAAGGGTTTTCATTCCGACGAGGAGTTGCAGGGCCACATTAGCAGGTCCATCGCTGAGTCCCTGTTCACCGGGGAGGGCTACAGCTATTCTTTACATGTTCCATGAGCCGCAACCAAATCTCGGGCTCGATCAGGTTGAAGCGGTATAACCTGATCTACCGCTCAAAGCATTGATACATAAGTTCCCGGTTTTCAGCGGCCAGCCTAAAAATGCTTCTTGGCCTTTTCCCAGGCATCCTTCAGATCGATGAAGGCCTTGTCCAGGCCATCCTTGACCTCTGCCCAAGCCTTACCGCTGGAGTCGAAAGCCTTCTTGCTCTGCTCACTGGCGATCTCATACATGGTCTGGGCCTTGTCGAGGTATTGCTTGGCGTCCTTGCCGAGCTGGTCGGCATTCTTGATCTTGGATTCGATCTTGCCCTTCAAGTCGCCCACACGGGAGGAGATGTCTTTGAACTTGAGCCAGTCCGGGCCGAAATGGAAAGAGTTGGCAGCATTCTTCAATTCACTACCAGGGGTAAATTTGGCCACCCGGCGTGCCTTGATCTGGAGGGTCTGGCCGGTCTGGGGGTTGCGGCCGGTGCGGGCTTTTCTGTCCGAGGTTGAAAACGTTCCGAATCCCCTGAGGGGAACGGTGCCGCCCGCAGCCAGTTCTTCCTTGATGGACTCCAATACGATGTCGATCACTTTGTCGCCCTGGGCAACTGAATCCAGCCCGGCCCTATCGGCCAGCATTTTGGCCAATTCTTGCTTGGTCATAATATCCTCCTAGGGAAATTAAAACAAACATAACCCCAAATGATTGCCTGTGACAATGCTTGCCGGAATCATGGTATTTTCAACAAGCCCTCTTATGTGGTTCAGGTGACAATCTGTCACCACGATGGCAGTCGGACCACGGCCAATGATCATACGATTTCTTCAAAAAGAGCTTCGTGCTGGTTTCATTGTAGTTTGGTACAAAAGCATGGTAAACTTTACTCGAACAGAAAACGGAGAGAAGTTTTATAGATTAGATATTTTAAGTAGATATAACCAGCCAAGAAGAAAGATAGTTCGATTCTGTCCCTCGGCACCATAGGATATACGGGCTTCGAGTAACCACTTGAAGCCCTTTTCTTTTTGCTTTCGGAGTGTTCCTGAAACCGAGGAAAATCGAGGGGGTTTCGCGACTCGAACCGAACTGATCCAATCAGGTGGTACAATCTGCCACCTAGAAGAGGTCCAGATGAGAGAGCCTCGTCGATATGCCCAACTCCCCTCTCGGAAAAAACCGACATTATGAAAGGGCATGATGTCTCGGCCATTTTGAAAGGCTGTTTTTCAGGGAAAAGCGCAGAGGACAAGGGTTGCTCAGCGGAAGCGTTATAGGATTTGCCCTTAGGGTCAGTTTTATTCGAAATCGATTGCACAAGGTCTGAACAAGTGTATACTTAACATATGAAATACAAGGCAAAATATAGCATTGTCTTTGTTTGTATGTTCCTGCTTTTCCCTCCTTCTCGCGCAACAGCAGAAGAGGTTGTTCTTCTCTTTAATGATTCAGGGTACATGCCTTTTTTCTCTGGAGACCCTGGCTCAGAGTATCTGCAGTATAATGGGCATGGAATGCTCGTCGATTTCCTTGATGCTTTTGAAGCCAAATATCCACAGCATAGCATTCGCAGGATATTAGTCCCCCGTGAAAGAGCCAACAGGATGATTACTGAAGGAACGGCGGAGGGGTATGCGTTGAACAGCCCACTGTTTGCAGGGTCTCTTAGTGATCAATTTACCTTCTCAATACCCATCTGGCATACTGCTGATGCTGTGTATGTGAACCGTGATCAGCCATGTTATTCCAACGGAGAACAGCTGTCTGGAAAACTTCTTGGCCGCATCCGTGGTTATGGCTATGGTCCATTAGATGATGACTTGAAAAGTGGACGTATTCGAAGCATGGTAGTGGACAAGCATGAGCAATTGTATCGTGTTCTTTTGGCAAACAGAGTTGACGCCATTGTGGATAATATACATGTATTGACCTATAAAACGCGGAAAGAGGGGGCAAATTCTACTGCATTCCGAGCATGCTCTCCAGCATTGTATGAATTTGATCTATCTGTATTCGTGCGTAGTGAAAAAAAAGCATTCATTCGAGATTTAAACACATTCATTCGAATGAGTATGGAGAATGGATTGCTTCGAAATATCGAACGCCAATGGCTGGGAGATTTCCCCCCAGTTTCGACGTATTTTGATGGAACTAGGAAAGACGAAGATGCCAACATTCAGTGAAGCTGAAATTGGTCCACATCAATTTATTAATCACGGCTTAAGATATCTTGTTTGAGGTGGTCCAGGCTGGTACAATCAAGTGGTACAAAGTTCGAGGAACTGCGAAGTTGATCGCATTAATTAAGATGTGATTACAGGTTATTAGCTGAAGTCAGATGCATTCTCTGTCCCTCGGCACCATAGAAATCAAGCCCTTGCGGAGAAATCCGTGAGGGCTTTTCTTGTTCTGACCCGAACTCGACTTTCTCCTGGTCTGAGAATGGACTAGAAATCTGCCATTTTTTGGAGCGAATAGTCCTTTTCGCGGAACAGGCTGAGGCAGATTTTGGCCACTTCAGGGTCGAAGACGGTGTGCATGTTGGACTCGATGTTTCCCAGGGCGATATCAAGGCCCAGGGGTTCGCGGTAGGGGCGGCGCGAGCTCATGGCATCCACCACGTCTGCCACGGCTAGAATCCTGGCTTCCAGGAGGATCTCGTCCCCTTTGAGCCCCCGGGGGTAACCCGTGCCGTCCATGCGCTCATGGTGCTGGAGAATGATTTCGGCCACGGGCCAGTCGAAGTCTACATTCTTGAGGATGCTGGCACCTACTTCCGGGTGCTTGTGGATGATGGAGAACTCCTCAGGGCTTAACCTGCCTGGTTTGTTCAAAAAATCTGCAGGAACGTAGACCTTGCCCAGGTCATGCAGTCGTCCTGTCATCTCTAAAGCGTTGAGCCGGTCTTCTGCAAATCCCATTTCCGTCCCGATGGTCCGTGCCAGGGCAGCGACCCGGCGCTGGTGTCCGGCGGTGTAGGGGTCGCGGGCCTCAAGCAGGGTGGAGAGGCCGGCCACGATTCCGTTCAGAATCTGCTGCGTCTTGTTCAGGGTATGCAGAGCCCGGCTGTCGGCCACCAATTGGTATTGTTTGAGTCCGGCTTCGATGGATGCAAGGAGAAGGTCTGCGGAGCAGGGCTTGTTGAGCAGCCGGAATATCTGTCCCCTGTTCACCGCATCCAGGGCATTTTGCAGGTCTGCAAAGCCAGTGAGCAGGATGCGCACGGCGTCGGGCAGGAGGTCCTTGGTCAGTTCAAGGAACCTGATGCCGTCGATGCCGGGCATCTTGAGGTCCGAGATGATCACTTTGATTTCGCTGTTTTGCTCTATTATTTTGAAGGCTTCAGATGCATTCAGGGCAGAAAATATGTGATATTTTTCGCTCAACAGGCGTCGATAGGAGTCCAAGGCCCTTTTGTCATCATCCACGAAGAGGATGTGGTGTTCTGGTTGTGTTGTCATAGTACCCTTGGTGCGCGACTGCGCGTTCTTAACGTCCTCTATGTTTATTTACCGTATCCTCTTTTCGGATTCGATGAAAGCTGATAATAATGTAAGGAGCATCAGAAAAGGCGTGGAGGCTCTATGGACCATCTCGGCGACATTTTGAGCGAGAACGAGGACTGGCTTGTCAGCAGGACGCTGGAGGCAGCCAAGTCCTTTGGATATGCCGACTATGCCGGGACATTGATCAAGGTGTGGCGGATCACGGTCCAGGGACTCAGCGGTGCGGTCCAGGCTGCGCTGAAACTTCCCGGGGGCCTGCCAGAGCCCAGACCGGATGACGAGTACGCAGACGACCCCGTTG
>JAHJKV010000459.1 GCA_018822065.1 Pseudomonadota bacterium | reverse complement strand
GGACAAGTATGTGGACAAGGGGCCGCACCGTCCGGCCTTCGGCCAGGAACTTCGGCTAGAAGCCCTGGCTTCCCTTGAATGTGTTGACTATTGTGCGGCGAACGAGTGGCCCACGGCAGAGGAGACGCTGCGCACCTTGCGGCCGGATGTCTACGTCAAGGGCAGCGAGTTCAAGGAGCCTGGCGCAGACCCCACGGGCAAGATGGCCCTGGAAATAGCCGTGGCCCAGGAGGTCGGGACGCAGATCCGGTTCACCGAGGACATCGTTTTCAGCTCCTCAAACCTCATCAACCGGTTTTTTTCGCAGCTTCCAGAGGAAAATAGACAGTATTTGCAGCTCATCAAGAAGCGCTATCCCCTGGAGACCATCCTGGAAACCCTGGACCGTATGGCCTCCATGAAGGTTCTGGTTGTGGGGGACGCCATTGTTGATGAATATCAGTATTGTCAGCCCCTTGGAAAGTCATCCAAAGACCCGATCCTGGCAGTGCAGTTCGAGTATATGGAGCAGTTTGCCGGGGGATCCATCGCGGTGGCCAACCATATTTCTCATCTGGTTTCCGAAGTAGGGCTGGGAACTGTTCTTGGCAAGGAGAACAGTCACGAGGAGTTCATTCGTTCCAAGCTCGCGGGCAATGTGACCCCCCACTTCAACACCAGCAATGACTCCCCCACTTTGCTCAAGCGCCGTATCGTGGATGGCAGTTCGACCTCCAAGCTCATCGAGATTTACGAAACGCCTGCCTCCGGGCTGCTGGAGCCGACCCGCAACTTTGTGGATTGGCTTCAGGAGCATGCCGAGGACTATGATATCGTGGTGGTCTGCGACTTCGGCCACGGCACCCTCACCCCGGAGGTGATGCAGTGCCTGTGTGCCAAGGCGAAATTCCTGGCCGTGAACACCCAGGCCAATGCGGGCAACCGGGGGTTCAACGTCATCACAAAATATCCGCGCCTGGACCTCGGGACCCTGGCCGAGCATGAACTGCGTTTGGAGCGGCGCAACAACAGCGCGCCCATCCGTCAGTTGATGGAAGAGCTGATGGAGCTGGGCGACTACACGACCCTGCTCGTCACCTGCGGTTTCAAGGGCTGCTGCGTGTTCGACAAGACCGATGGATTCGTCAAGATTCCCTCCCTGACCACCCACGCCATTGACCGGGTCGGTGCCGGTGATGCCTTGCTCTCGGTCGCCGCCCTGGCTGCGGGCCTGGGTGCCACGGCAGAGCTCTTGGGCTTTTTGGGCAATGTGTATGGGGCGCTCGCCGTCGGTACCATCGGCAACGAGAAGGCCATCAGCAAGGGAGCGGCTAGTAAATTCATAACCGCGTTGTTGAAATAGCCATGGCACACAAGGAATTTGACAGAACCCGCCTGGAACTGCGGCCCCTTGCCGAGCGCAAACACGACCTGGATCTTTCCAGCGTCCTGCCTCTGACGGAGTCGCTCTATGTCCACGAAACCATGCTGCGCGTCGGTGAGGCTATCGTGCGGGCTCGCAGGGCCGGAGCGCCGGTCATCCTCATGATGGGTGCCCATGTCATCCGCAGTGGCGTGCAGCGCTTTCTCATCGACCTCATGGAGCAGGGGTACATCACGTGCCTGGCTGTGAACGGGGCGATGCTCATCCATGACTTTGAACTGGCGCTCATTGGAGCGACCACCGAAAGCGTGTCCAAATACATTGCCGAGGGGCAGTTCGGTCTCTGGAAGGAAACGGGCGAGATCAACGACATCGTCGTCCGTGGAGTTGCCGAGGGCATGGGTCTCGGAGAGGCTGTGGGCAAACATATTGCCGAAAAGGATCTGCCTCACGCGGCTTTCAGTGTTGCTGCCGCAGCCTGGAAAAATGAGGTGCTGCTGACCAGCCACATCGGCATCGGCTACGATATCATCCACGAACATCCGAATATGGACCCCGCAGCCTTCGGCATTGCCAGCTACCGTGATTTTCTGCGTTTTGCGCATGTACTGCAAGGCCTTGAGGGCGGCGTGGTGATGAACTTTGGCAGCGCGGTCATGGGACCGGAGATTTTTTTAAAGGGTCTGGCCATGTCCCGAAACGTCGCCCGGCAGCGGGGGCAAAGCATC
>JAHJKV010000458.1 GCA_018822065.1 Pseudomonadota bacterium | reverse complement strand
TCATGCTTCGGGTGAAGGCCGTGCTCCGGCGCGCCTCGTCCACGGATTCCGGCCAGCCCACATTCTGGGAGCAGGAGGGGCTCAAGGTGGACTTCGATGCCCACAGCGTGGAGGTGGATGGCGAGCAGACGCCGCTCACGGCCACGGAGTTCAAGCTGCTCTGGGAGCTGATCAACGGCAAGAGCAAGGTCCAGACCCGCGACCACCTGCTCGACACGGTCTGGGACACCCATTTCGAGGGCTATTCACGCACCGTGGACACCCACATCCGCAGACTGCGCCAAAAGATCGGGCCATACGCGGACTGGATCGAGACGGTCCGGGGCGTGGGCTACCGGTTCCGGCGCTAGCACTCATAGGCCGCGCCTTCCCCCCCATTTCTCTTCTTGTCATCCCAGGGATCAGACAGTACCGTTCCTGCGGGCTGAAACCATGGTTCGGCAGCCCACATTTCAGATACCTTGGAGGCAACAATGACCCTGACTGATATTCTTCCTGTGGAGCAGTGGGAGGCGCTGGAGCGCGAGATCGTCGAGCGTTTCGGGCTGAACGCCTCGGTCATGGATGATGCGGCGGCCCGCGTCACCACCTATGACAATTTCTGCAACCGGCTCTGCGAACGCATCAAGACCGACCCCAAGGGACGCAGCGCCATCTGCTCCGTGGCCGGAACATTCTTTGCCTCCGAGATACGCCAGACCGGCGAACCCCTGCTGGCCGAGTGCGACGCGGGCTTCACCAAGATCGCAGTACCCATCATCGTACAGGGCAAGGTGCTCGGCAATGTGGGGGGGTGCGGCGTGATCGTGGACGACGGGGAAGTGGACGACTTCATGGTCGCCCGGTCCCTGGGCGTGGACGAGGAGGAACTGGTCGGGTATCTGGCTGGCATCCCAAAAATGACCATGGCCCAGGCAGAAGAGGCCCTGGCCTGGCTTGAGCAACGGGTCGAAGAACTCCTGAAGCAGTCGCACTGACCGTTTCGGCACATCATTTCAAACACCCCGGTCCGCCGGGGTTTTTTATGTTCGGCCAGGCTCAACCGGCCTGGGAAGGATCGCAGGAGCGAACGTATGCTTTGATTTCATTGGCAAAGTCCGTGTGAACATGGATGGAGTCGTAGTCCGGGTCCACCCCGTGGATGGTTTGCAGCAGCAGTTGCTCGTTCCCCTCATCATCCGGCCCGATGCCACAGAAGAAAAAGCCCATAGCTTCGAGTTCCACACACTGGGTTGGCGTGGCCGGGTCTTCCAGGGGGAGCAGGAGCTGGATGGCAAAAAGCCCCAGGGCGCGCATCCGTTCGACCTGTTCGGCAACCTGCTGCACCAGGTCCTCTCCGTAGCTGAGAATAAAGATTGCCCCCCAGCCTTCCTTGATTTCCGCCTCAGTGGTCAAAAACGAGCGGGGCGGGAGAGGGGCCGGGGCTACCAGTTCTGCCAGTGGCGCGTTGATCTCCCGGTTTCCCTGAATGCGCCGGATCATCGCCGCATGCCGGGCCGGGAGGTGAAGCGGCTTGCCATAGCCCTCGCGCAGATAGCGGTGAAACAAGAGGTTGGCGATGCGCTGCGGATTGCCCTTGGCATCCTTTCTCCAGGCCTGGGAGGGCGAACTGGTGGCCAGAAGCAGGCCGGATTCGCTGAAGTGCATCCGGAGCAAGGCCCGCTGTGAATTGACGTGGTTGGTCACGGCAAAGGCCGAGAGCGCCTTGAGGCGCCGCTGCCGGGCATCAGCCAGGAGCGCAGCGGCAATCTTCCCCAGACAGCCCTGGGCACGGAAGCGGGAATCCACGAAAGCGTAAGTGAGTTCTTCCACCTGCGCCTCGGCAGAGTGGGGCACCAGGGCACCATGGCCCATGAGTGCGCCCTCGCCGCTGACGGCCACTATCGAGGTCATTTCACCCGATTCGATCATGGCCCGGACCCGTTCCGGGTAGTAGATGTGTTCGGAAAAAAGGATGTCCCCATGGGAGCGCAAGGCCAACCGGGCGATGCTGTCCGCGTCGTCCGCCACAGCGGCGCGCACCTCACACCCGCTGTCACTGAGGTCCGTGGAGGGGCCGTTGTCCGGAAGCAGTTGGTCGATGTCATCCTGGACCGGAACCGAGGGCAGATGTTTGACCATGGCCACTTCACGCTCGTTGGATTCGAGAATGGAGTGGGAAACGTGGTCCATCATGCTGTTGATGAGCAAGAGCCCCAGGCCGGTGATGTCCAGCTGGTCCTCGGCCTTGTCCGGGTCATATTGCGGGAGTTCCATGGTCTCGAGGGGGATTCCTCGCGACCGCACCCGCAGCTTGAGCCCCAGGGCGGTAGGCGCAAGGCCGATACGCAAGCGGTCCGTGTCTGCATTGAAACCAAGCTCGATGGCGTTGGTGGCTGCCTCCACCAGGGCCAGGCTGATGCGCCCGGCTTCCTCGGTGGAAAAGCCACGCAAAATCGCACAGTGACGGGCAGCAGAGGCGGCTATGGGAAGATAGTCGAGGTGGGCGGGCAGGTTGAAGGTGACAGCTTCCTGCTTTTTCATGAGCGCTCCTTTCAGTGACGTGGGAATCAGTCTTCGCATGTGTATCGTTCCTGGGAGGGCGAAGCAAGGGGAGCTCAGAAAACCACAGCGCCCCCGGCAGGGTACCGGGGGCTGGGCTGAGGATCGGGAAGCATGACAGCGTCCCAATGGATGGATCAGGCCGTGCCTCTTGGTCCGGCAAAACACGACCCTTATATTCACCTACGAAAGAGAGGGGAATATTTCAATGATTATTGGCGAGTTTGAGTTAGAATCTGACAAGGCCCATAAGTCAGGAGCAGAAGCGCGGGGAAGGCTGATTGCGGCAGAGGCATGCAGGGGCGGGAGGATGCAGGGCTGAGGGCATGGTGCTCGATGAAAAATGCTAGGTCACAGAATACGAGAAAGGCTTTCTGGGACAACCCCGGAAAGCCTCTTTATTTCTCGTTGTGCAAAAGAAGAAGGATACTTTTATCTCAGCAGGTGCCGTGCCAAGTTGCGCGAATACGAGATTATATTTTTTTAATCGTGTAAAATCGATAAGTTAAAGACATGGTTTTTGATCCTGCGGGGGCAATTGAAATCGTGAAAAGGTAAAAATCCTTGAACCGAACCCAGGAACCCTGCCTGAGCGACAAAAAATTTGAACTTCTGATAGGGGGGAGAGGAGGTGGAGGCAGAGAGATTATTTAAGATGTGGATGAGAAGAAGATGAGAGGGAGAACAAATCCAAAACATAGAATACGAGAAAGGCTTTCTGGGACAACCCCGGAAAGCCTCTTTATTTCTCGTTGTGCAAAAGAAGAAGGATACTTTTATCTTAGCAGGTGCCGTGCCAAGTCTGAGGAAAAGGCAAATAAAAAATTAAATCGTTTTATTTCAGTATATTGTGAGTTGCGAATCCCGTCTATTCAGACTTGAAAACTCGGCCCAAAAATAAAAATCCTTGAACCCGACACCACAAAGGGGCTGTGAGAACAAAAAAATTGAACTTTGAAGCGGTGGAAAGAGGCGGTTCGGAGGCGAAAATGAGAGGTTTTGTCCTCAGGCCGCAGGGCGCAGTCTCGGTGGTTTGTTCACCAGATAGACGCCGGTGATGATCAGGGCTGCTCCGGCAAGCAGGGAGAGGCCCACGGGTTCGCCGAGCAGGAGACAGCCCATGGTCACGGCGTTCACCGGCACCAGGTTGATGAACACCCCGGCCCGGGCCGCGCCCAGGCGCTGAATGCCCTGGTAATACCAGGTGAACCCGAGTCCGGTTCCGCACACCCCCAGGTAGACGCAGCTCAGCCAGTCCACGGGTGTGGCCTGGGCCAGTTCGCCCGCGAGCCCGGTGCCCAGAGCCACGGGGAGGAGCATGATTGTTCCCAGGATGCACGACCAGGTGACCGCGGCCAGGGGCGAGAGCTCGCCCATGACCTGCTTGCCCATGAGCGAATATGCGGCCCAGCTGCCAACACAGCCGAGGATGAACAGGTCGCCCAGGCTGGCGTGGTCGAAGACCATGAGCAGGTCTCCCCGGCTGATCACGGTCATGGCCCCGATGATGGACAGGGCCACGCCCAGGACCTTCAGCGCGGTCAGCCGCTCCTTGAAAAGCAGGGCCGAGGCCACGGCGATGATGGCCGGGATGCTGGCGATGATCAGCGAGGCCCGGCCAGCGGGCACGGTCTGCAGGCCGTAGAGAAAGCAGATGTTGTAGAGAAACACGCCGGTGAAGGCCAGGAAGGTGACCTTGCCCCATTGGCTGCGCGGCAGGGGGGCGAGCCGTCCTTCCTTCCGGAGAGTGACGGCCAGGAGAAAGGCGGTTGCGGCCACGAAGCGCAGGAGCGCACCGGAAGTCGCGCCCATATCGGCCAGAAGCCGCCCGGCGATGAAGGTGCCGCCCCAGAGGGTCATGGTGGCCACAAGCTTGAGATAGATGAGGGCTTTGCCCTGTTCGGTCTGCATAGGGGAGGGCAGTACAGCTATTTGAACAGGGTGGTCAAGGTGAGAGTTGCCAACAGGAAGATGACAACACCCAGGAGCAGGTTCGTCCATTTGTTGCGCAAGCCCGTTCGCTTGTCCTTGCCGAAGCCGAACAGGAGGACCAACAGCGCCAGGATGATGATGACCTTGGTGAGCATGGGGGTTTCGTACACGATGGCCGCGGGGATTGGAAGGGGCGGGCGCGGGCAGGACCGGCAAAAAAACCAGGGGATCTCGTTTTGCACGAAATCCCCTGGCTGCGATGCGTGTTCGGACTCTAGATGACCTTGTTCAGCGAATACTCGATGATGCCCTTGGCCCCGAGGGTGACCAGTTCGGGGATGAGTTCGCGCACCACGGCCTCTTCCACGATGATCTCCAGGGACACCCAGGCGGGGTCCTTGAGCTCGGCGATGGTGGGCGAGGTCAGGGCCGGCAGGGAGCCGTTCAGGTCTTCGAGTTTTTCCTTGGGCAGGTTCATCTTGATCCCAACGAGCTTGTCGGCCCGCAGGGCACCCTGCAAGAGCAGGTTGATGTTCTCGATCTTCTTGCGCTTGAAGGGGTCGTTCCAGGCCACCTTGTTGGCGATGAGCTGGGTGTTGGTCTGCATCAACTCGGCGATGATCTTCAGACCATTGGCCTTGATGGTGGTTCCGGTCTCGGTGATCTCCACAATGGCGTCACAGAGTCCTTCCACCACCTTGGCCTCCGTGGTGCCCCAGGAAAAGGAGACCTCCACGTTCACGCCGAGGTCGGCGAAGTATTTCTTGGTGAAGCCCACAAGCTCGGTGGAAATCTTGCATCCTTCGAGATCTTCGGGTTTGTTGTAGGGAGAGTCGCCCTTGGTGCAGAGCACCCAGCGGGCAGGCTTGTTGGAAGCCTTGGAGTAGATGAGGTCATCGACCACCACCACGTCGGAATTCCACTCCATGACCCAGTCCTTGCCGGTCAGGCCGCAGTCGAAGGTGCCGTTCTGGACGTACATGGCCATCTCCTGGGCGCGGGCCAGGGAGCACCTGATCTCCGGGTCGTCGATGTCCGGGGAGTAGTTCCGGGGGTGGATCTTGATCTTCCAGCCGGATTTCTCGAAAAGCTTGATGGTCGCGTCCTGCAGGGAGCCCTTGGGGATGCCGAGGCGCAGTTGGTTTGTACTCATTTCTTATAGACCTCCTTGGGGTCGAACACGACCGGCGAGCATTCGCTGACCTGGCCGTCTTTCAATTCGCGGAAAAAGCAGGAGCGGTAGCCCTTGTGACAGGCCGCGCCGCCGATCTGGTCGATGAGGACCAGGACGGTGTCCGAGTCGCAGTCGAGCCGGATGGAATGGACCTTCTGGGTATGGCCGCTGGTGCCGCCCTTGTGCCAGAGTTCCTGGCGGCTGCGGCTGTAGTAGTGCACCTCGCCGGTCTCAAGGGTCTTGTCCCAGCTGGCCTCGTTCATGTAGGCCATCATCAGCACCTCGCCGCTCTCGGCGTCCTGGGCGATGCAGGGAATCAGCTCCATCTTTGCGAAATCGGGTCGAATCATTGTCAGTCCTTGCGTGAGAAAAATTGGAACCCCACCACATAGCGGAAAGCTGTACAGGGTGCAAGTCCCGCAGCTGAGGGCATTTTGGGCAGACCGGGGAAACCGCTGGCCCCCCCCATCCATATCTACACGAATAGCCCGGACCTGCGGCAAGCGCATGTCGGCTGTGCAACGATTGGTGCTCAGTTGGAGCGGATGATCTCTCCCCCGGTCAGAGGTGTCGAACCAAGAAACAGTCAGCTTTGGTGATCGGCCTTGAGCTGGCCGCAGGCGGCCTTGATGTCCGCGCCCATGGAGCGGCGGATGGTGGCGGTCATGCCGCGGTCCCAGAGGAGTTTTTCAAATCGCAAAACCTGTTCGCGCTCAGGCGCGTCGTAGGGCATGTCCTCGGTGGGGTTGTAAGCGATGAGGTTCACCTTGCAGCGGCGCTGGCCAAGCAGATCGGCCAGTTGCCGGGCGTGGTCGAGGGAATCGTTGACACCCTTGAGCAGCAGGTATTCGAAGGTGATGCGCTCCCGCGGCTTCATGGGGAAGGCGTCCAGAGCGGCCATGAGTTCAATCATCGGCACCTGGGCGGCCACGGGCATGAGCTTGGCGCGCAGTTCCTGGGTGGGGGCGTGGAGCGAAATGGCCGGGAGCGCCAGGCCGGATTCGCCCAATATCTTGAGTTTCTTGGGCAGACCCACAGTAGAGACCGTGGAGCGTCGCCAGGAAAAATCGAGCCCGATGTCCGAACTCATGCTCTTGAGCGAGTCCAGCAGCGTGTCCAGGTTGTTCAGGGGCTCGCCCATGCCCATGAACACCAGCCGCTTCAGGGGCTGGAGGTCGCGGTCGCGGATATGGCGGCGGGCCACCAATATCTGGCCCAATATCTCGCCGTGGGTCAGGTTGCGTTCAAAGCCCATGAGCCCGGTGTTGCAGAAGGTGCAGGCCATGGCGCAGCCCACCTGGGTGGAGAGGCATTGGGTGAAGTTGCCCTGGGCACCGGGGATGAGCACGGTCTCGATGAGCTTGCCGTCCGTGAGCCGGAGCAGAAATTTGACCGTCCCGTCTTCGCTGGTGCGCAGGTCCACGGTCTCTGGCCAGTCGATGCTCGCGATCTGCGGCAGTTGGGCGCGCATGGCTTTCGAGAGGTTGGTCATGCCCTCAAAGCCGCGCACATCGTATTGCCACAGCCACTTCCATATCTGGGTGGTGCGGAATCTGGGGGCCTTGAGTTCGTGGATCACGAACGCCTCAAGCCCCTCCATGGTCAGGTCCAGCAGATTGACGCGCATAACGGCTCCCCCATACCCGCGCCCGCCCCTTTCCGCAAGCTGGCTCCCGGAGCGGGGGGGGCATGGAAAAAGAAAACCTAAGGCCATCAACCCGGTCTGGCTTGAATCTTCCTCGGGTCAGGGTCGACGGATGGCGTAGACCACGTGTCCATATTGCTGGGCATACTTTGCATAGAGCTTCATTTCCAGGCGGGTGGATTCGACCAGTTCTAGGGCTTGGTCGTCATCGGGG
>JAHJKV010000457.1 GCA_018822065.1 Pseudomonadota bacterium | reverse complement strand
GGCTCAAATTCCTCAAGGCCGAAACCACCGAAGCCCGACGGTGCCACGACGTGGTCATGCGCATCGCCCTGGCTCACCCCGAAACCGCCTTCACTTTTTCTTCCAATGGACGGCAATTGTTCGCCCTGCCCAAGGACCAAACCCTGGCCGACCGGCTGGGTTCCTTCTGGCCGCCGGCCATTCGGGACGCGTTGCTCCCGATCGATCGCCGCCAGGGAGACTACCGGCTCACGGGACTGACGGGTTCGCCCGCAGCGGCCCAGGGAAGGGGCGACCGGATTTTGCTCTACGTCAACGGCCGCCCCGTACAGGACAAACTGCTCCTCTCAGCCCTTCGCCAGGCCTATTCCGGGCGACTCCTCTCCAAGGAATACCCCCAGGCCGTCCTCTTCCTGACCTTGCCCGCTGAACTGGTGGACGTAAACGTGCACCCGGCCAAGCTAGAGGTCCGTTTCGCCGACGAATCCCAGGTCTTCACCACCGTGCGTCAGGGGCTGCACCACGCCCTGGCAGTTGCCGAGGGAATGCCAGACGCATCCTCTCTGTCCGGCCACGCGCCAGGCTTCGGCCAAAGGTCCGCAACAGTATCCGAATCACGTCCTGGACTGTTTGAATCCTCTACCGCCTCCCGCCATCCTCACCCCTCAGGCGGCACTTCTTTCGAGAAATATCCAGGCTACAGGGAATACGCCACTGGCCCGTCCAACGCGTACCAGCACACTTCCGTCCTGCCACCGATTTCCGACAATGCTGAACCCATCGCCTCGCCAGCGACCTCCACGGCTACTCTCAAACAGATTGGCGGCTTCGACTACCTGGGACAGGTGGCCGACACCTATCTGATCCTGCGGCGAGGCGGGAGCCTCTTCTTGGTGGACCAGCACGCGGCCCATGAACGCATCCTGCTTGCGGCCATGCGCAATGAGCGGACCCGGGGCGACTCCCAACCCCTGGCCGTTCCCCTCGAGATGGGACTCCATCCGAGTGAATCGGCCCGCCTGCAGGAACTCTGGGGGGAACTTAGGTCCGCCGGATTTCTCATGGAAACCGCTGGTCAGGACTCGGTGCTGCTCAAGGGCGTCCCCCCCACCCTTGACCCTGGCCGGGCAAAAGACTATTTCCGGGCCGCCGTCAGTTCCCAGGCCAAGAACCTGGACGACCTCTGGGCCATGCTCAGCTGCAAGGCGGCCATCAAGGCGGGCCAGTCCCTGGCCGACGACGAGGCCCTGTCCCTCCTTGAAACCTGGCTTGCGACCCCGGAGCGCGAATACTGCCCCCACGGACGCCCCATTGTCGTCTCCTGGTCCCCCACGGAACTCGAAAAACTGTTCAAGCGGAAATAAATATGTCCATCGCCTACAACAAGCTCCAGGTCATCATCGACCTGGACGCCATCTGCCACAACTGGCAACTCCTGAACCAGCGCAGCGGCAATGCCATTGCCGTTGTCAAGTCTGACGCCTACGGGCACGGGCTGGTGGAAACCTCCCGCGCCCTGGCCGAGGCCGGGGCGACCACCTTCGCCGTCGGGACCGTGGAAGAGGCTCTAGAGCTGCGCCAGTCCGGCGTGCTCGACCCCGCCGCCCACCGGGTCATCTCCCTGCTCGGACCCATCGACGACTGGGAATACGCAACCCTGGCCGAACACCGCATCCTGCCGTTCATCGGCAACTTCGCCCAACTGTCCAAGCTGGCGGAAAATACAGCCCGCCTGGATGCCCCCCTGCCCATCAGCCTTAAGTTTGATACCGGCATGTCCCGCCTCGGCTTCACCCTGGAAACCATCGGCCAGCTCCTTGCCGTCCTGGACAATGCCCCAGGCCTGCTCCCGGTCATGGTCAGTTCCCACCTGGCCACGGGCGACGAACCCGGCAACACCGCCTATGTCACCCGTCAGAGCTCGGATTTCCTGGACATCCTGACCAAACTCTCGACTGCGGGGTATCGTGTGGAGGCCAACCTGGCCAACTCCGGCGCCATCCTGGCCCACCCGGACACCCACCACGACTCCCAGCGGGCAGGCATTGCCATGTATGGCACCAACCCGTTCCTCGGCACCCCCTGGGAAGCCAAAGGACAAGGGCTTCGCCAGGCCATGTCCGTCTCCGCCCCGGTCCTCGATGTCCATACCCTCAAGCAAGGCCAGTGCGTGAGCTACGGCTGCACCTACACCGCCCCGCAGGACATGCGCATTGCCATCATCGGCGCGGGCTACGCGGACTGCTACTCCCGGTTGCTGACCAATCACGCCTCCCTCTGCCTGCATGGAACCCAGGTGCCGATCATCGGGCGGGTGTGCATGCAGATGGTCGCCGTGGACCTGCGCCCTCTTGACGAAGTGGGTGCAAAACAGGCACAGGTCGGTGACAGCGCATGGCTGCTGGGTGGCACGGGTGACGGATACGTAACCGCCGACCAGCTTGCCGCCTGGTGGGGGACCATCACCTATGAGGTCTTCTGTCTGCTGGGCATGAACAAAAAACAATTCATTCAGGGAGATATATCATGATTTGGAAAGTCGCCGAGAGCTACCCGGCTGAAGAACTCTTTGAGATGGGCCAGTCCCCGGATTCCTTGAAGACCAAATGGGAAAACGTGGCAGACGACATGGCCCTCATCCCCGAGCGCAATGTCCGCGTGGTGCTGGAAAAGGGCATCGTCCGCGTCGAGGTCTCCGATGATCTCTACGACTGCATGCGCGGCGTCTAGGCTTTGTCCCAGAACCTATCAACATGAATTAACCATCATGCTCTGGTTCCATCCCCTCCTGCAGGCGCTGACCACCCTTGGCGCACTCTATGTCTTGTTCCTCGGGGCCCATCGCTTTGCCGCAGCTCACTTGGGCATCAAGACCGTCTTCGCTTGGAAACGTCATGTGTTCCTGGGTATGGGCGTGCTCCTGCTCTGGCTGGCCGGATTCACCGGCGGTTCGGTCATGGCCGCCAACACCTGGGGCACCGAATTCGTCAGCGGGGCGCACTACTGGGTGGGCCTTGCCATGGCCACGCTTATCCCTGTCGTCTTCGGCACTGGTTTGCGCATGGACATGAACAAGGCCCGACGTTCCCGACTGCCCCTGTTCCACGGCGCTCTTGGCGTGGCCCTGATTGCCCTCGCCCTGACCCAGGCTGTCACGGGCATCGCCCTGATCCGTACCTGGATTGTGGGTGGCTGATCCGTTCGCCGCAAATTTCACCCGCCCGACACGGCTTGCTGGGTTGGCGCCTGCTCCAACCAGGCTTTCCTCCATCAGTTGAACATGAATAAAAACCCAATGATCCTGGCTTCTATTCTGAAAAATACAGCACTACTGCACCCCTGGGCAGCTCTTTTTGTTTGTTACAATTGCGTGACAAACATGGTACAGACTCCTCACACGAATTGAGAAGTTGTAGAGCCGCAGGACACCGGGATGTCACTGTCGTTCATCTCGACTTCATCTGTACGTCTTGACAGGGAAAATATGCGTCGCACCATCCAAACCCGCCTGCTGCTCTGGGGCCTTGGCCTCTTCCTTTCCGGTCTTGCTGTCGTCTTCGTGGCCGCCACGCGGACCGTGAATGCGGACCTGGTGCAGGAAACGGAATTGCGTGCCCGTCGCGAGTTGACCACGATCAAATGGCTCATCGTCCATCGCCCCGCCTTTGAAAACGAACAGGAATTTGACACCTGGACCAAGAACCTCGGGGACCGACTCGGGACCCGGATCACCTTTATCGCAGACGGCAAGGTCCTGGCCGATTCCATGGTCGCATATACCGACCTCTCCGGCCTGGACGACCACGGGCCCCGTCCCGAAATCATAGCCGCCGCCTCGACCACCATCTCCATGAGCCGCCGATACAGCGACACCCTGGGCCGTGACATGATCTACGCCGCCCTCAGCCTGCCGCCCTCTGCCGGTCTGCCGAGGGGCGTCATCCGTGTGGCCGCCCCGGTCTCGGAGATCACCGACCGGGTCGGCTCCCTCCGAACCAATTTTCTGCTCCTCACCCTTTTGGTGCTTTCGGTCACCGGCCTGCTGCTGCTCATGATGACCCGCTCCGCATCGCGCTCCATCCTGGCCTTCTCGGACATGGCCCGCGATATCGGCGCCGGAGACTACAGTCGACGCATCCGACAGGTACCCGCAGGCGAATTCCAGGGACTGGCCACCTCGGTGAATACCATGGCCGATCACATCCAGGAACACATCGCCACCATCGAGGACCAGCGAGCCCAACTGGGCGCCATGTTTGAGGGCCTCTCCGAAGGCGTCCTGGTGCTCGACTCCTTCGGGCGCATCGAATCGTTCAACAGGGCTGTGGCCGTCTGGTTCCCACAACTCCCCGCCTACACGGGCCGAACCCCCATGGAAGCGACCATGAACCTGGCCATCCAGGACGTGGTGGATCAGATTCTCGCCGAACCGGACACTGGCCTTGTGGAGAACGAACTCGCCCTCGAAGGCGGCCTCCACTTGGCTATTAGCGCCGTGCCCTTCCAGGACCGCAAAGGCGTGCGCAAGGTGGTTTTGGTCTTTCATGATGTCACCGAAACACGACGTGGCGAACGCATGCTCCGCGATTTTGTCGCCAATGCCTCCCACCAGTTGCGCACGCCCCTGACCTCCATCAAGGGCTACGCCGAAACCCTGCGCGCCTCCCCGCCGGACGACCCGGACATGGTCAAATCGTTTCTGGCCACCATCGAACGAAATGCCGGACACATGAGTGACGTGGTCACCAGCCTGCTGGCCCTGGCCAAATCCGAACAGCTCAAACGTACCGAAAACCGGCCCGTTGACGCCGGCGAGGTGCTCCGCCAGGCAGCAGCCAACCTCGCTCCCCGCGCGGCAAAAAACCAGATGCGCATCAAGGTCGAACTCCCGGTCGATCCGGTCTTTGTCCGGACCGATGCCGAGGGGTTGCTGCACATCCTGCACAACTTGATCGAGAACGCAGCCAAGTATGGTCCCAAGGAAACCCCGATCACCGTAAGCCTGACGCCGGAAGGAAAAGAAGCCGTCTTCCTCGTCTGTGACCGGGGCTCCGGCATCCCCAAGGAACACCGCGAACGTATCTTCGAACGTTTCTACAGGGTGGATGAAAACACCATCGCTGGCGACGGTTCGGCCGGGTTGGGCCTGGCCATCTGCCGCCAGATCGTCGAGAACTACGGCGGCAAGATTTCCTATGTGTCCCGGCCCGAGGCCGGAAATGACACAAGTTGTTTCCGCTTTACACTGAAAATGATCCCATCGGTCCCGGAGGGCCTCTCCGACACCGGCCCGGCCCCGACGTTACCACCAAACGAGTAGAGAACTTATGGAATTCAACATTTTCGACCTCTTCCTCATCCTCTCCATCGGGGCTGGCTTTCTCATGGCCTTCAACCTCGGAGCCAACGACGTTGCCAACTCCATGGCCTCAGCCGTTGGAGCCAAGGCCATCTCCGTCAAGCAGGCTATCTGGATCGCTAGTATCCTCAACTTCGTGGGGGCGGTCTTTCTGGGATCGCATGTCACCAAAACTGTGGCCAAAGGGATCATCAACATCAGCGACATACAAGACCCGACCATCGTCATGATCGGCATGTTCGCGGCCTTGCTGGCTGCAGCGGTCTGGGTCCTGATCGCAACGCTCACCTCCCTCCCGGTCTCGTCCACCCACTCCATCGTCGGC
>JAHJKV010000456.1 GCA_018822065.1 Pseudomonadota bacterium | reverse complement strand
CCGCCCCTCGACGCCACCCCGCCATGGCCCGACAAAACCTACGAACCGGCTACACAACCGGCACCTGCGCAGCAGCAGCGGCCAAGGCAGGACTGTTCCACCTGCTTCTGGGCCAATCCCCGACACAGGTCGACACCCCGCTGCCCCCAGGCGGCCACCTGCGCATCCCCATCCACGCCTGCACGCCCGAAGGGGACGGGGTCCGGGTCACGGTGCTCAAGGATGGCGGCGACGACCCAGATTGCACAAATGGGGAAGAAATTCAGGTCCTCGTTCACCTAAAACAGGGAGAAGGGGAACTCGAAATTAACTTAAATGGCGGAAAAGGCATTGGCAGAGTAACCTTGCCAGGCCTGCCCGTGCCCGTGGGCCAAGCCGCCATCAACCCGACCCCCAAGAGCCAGATCGGAACCGCCCTGCGCGAGGCCGCAGGCGACTGGACCGGCACCATCTCGGTTCTGGTGGAGGTTCCCAGGGGAGAGGAACTGGCCGCCCAGACCATGAACCCACGCCTGGGCATCCTCGGCGGCATCTCCATCCTCGGCACCCAGGGCATCGTCAAACCTTACAGCAACGAGTCCTACACCGCCTCCATCGCCGAGGCCCTCGACGTGGCCCAGGCAGCCGGGCTCACCGAGGTGGTCTTCACTACGGGCCGCCGCACCGAACGCCTCTACCTCGAATATCACCCCGAAACCAACCCCCTGGCCGCCGTGCAGGTGGCCGACTTCTTCGCCTTTGCCAACAAGGCCGCTGCCCTACGCGGCTTCACCGACGTGACCTGGTCCGTGTTCTTCGGCAAGCTGGTCAAGCAGGCCCAGGGGTTGACCTACACCCACGCCAAGACCCATCCCGTGGACTTCGACCTCCTGGCCCGCCGCTGCGCCGAGGCCGGGGTGGGCCAGGACCTTCTGCCCGCCATCCAGGGGGCAAACACCGCCCGCCAGGTGCTGGACACCCTGCACGGCAACACGGCCCGCGACACCCTGCTGCTGTTGCTCATCAACCTCGCCGAGGCCGCCGCCACCACCTTTGCAGGATCGCCGATACACGTCTCCTACTCCGTTTTCGACTTCGACGGCTCCCTCCTGGCCTGAAAAACAGCGTCCAAACCCTTCCATCCCGGCCCGGATCGCGGTACACCGGGGCATGCTGCAAGCACAGGTATATATCGTGGGCATGCGCCCCGGCTCCCTGGAGATCTCCGAACGCGCCCTCGCCATCCTGGAAACTGCCGAGGTGGTGGTGGGCGGCAAGCTGCTCCTCGCAGCCCTGGCCCTGCTCTCCACCCTGGAGCGCCCCATCAACCCGCCCCGTCAGATTCCCATTTCCGGCCCCTTGAGCGAGGTCTTGACCAAGGTCCGGTCCTGCCTCCACCGCCGCGTGGTGGTCCTGGCCGACGGCGACCCGCTCTTCTATGGATTCGGGCGCAGGCTGGTGGAGGCCCTTGGGGCGGACGCGGTCACGATCCTGCCCAATATCACCACCCTGCAACTGGCCGCTGCCCGGTTGCGCCTGCCCTGGCACGACATCGAAACCGTGTCCCTGCATGGCCGCAACGACTTCATGCCCCTGTTTGCCGCCCTTGTCCGCTGCACCAAGGTAGCCGTGTTCACGGACGCGACCAATACCCCGGCGGCCATTGCCCAGGCCCTGTTGCAAAAGGGCGCCATGGGCTTCACCATGACCGTGCTGGAGGACCTGGACACCTCCCAGGAACGTATCCGCACCCTGGCCCCGGAAGAGGTATGGGACCTGGAATTCTCCGCCCTCAACCTGGTGCTTGTGCAGCGCGAATACCCCCCGGAACATGCTCTGGGCCTCGGCATCCCCGACCACCTTTACATGCACGAGAACAACCTGATCACCAAACAGGCCGTGCGCGCCGCAGGGCTCTCTATGCTCCACATCCTGCCCCACCACACGGTCTGGGACCTGGGCGCAGGCTGTGGCTCCGTGGCCATCGAGGCCTCCCACCTGGCCTGCCGTGGCCGGGTCTTTGCGGTGGAAAAGCACCGCCGCCGGGTTAGCATGATCAAGGAAAATCTGCGCCGCTTCGGGGCCTATCTGGTGGAGGTGGTGCGCGGGGAGATGCCTAATAGTTTGCAAGACCTGCCCACGCCGGACTGCATCTTCATCGGCGGCGGCCTCGGCACCAGCAAGGAGGACGCCGAGCACATCATGGACATCGCCACCGACCGCCTCAAGCATGGAGGCAGGCTCGTGCTCCACTGCATCCTCCTGGAAACCCTGCTCCGGGCTAAGACCTATCTGGAAACTCGTGGCTGGGTCTTCGGCATCACCCAACTCCAAGCCTCCACCTCGGACCGCCTGGCTGGCGACTTGCGCTTCCAGGCCCAGAACCCGGTCTTCATACTCTGGGCGGAAAAGCCATGACGACCGGCACCGCCTCCCTGGTCCCCATTATCCCCATGGTCCATTTCATCGGCGCCGGTCCCGGCGACCCGGAACTGCTCACCCTCAAGGGCAAACGGCTCATCGAGGAGGCCGGTCTGGTGCTCTATGCCGGTTCTCTGGTGCCCCCCGAAGTCGTGGCCTGCGCCAACACAAGCGCCGAGGTCATCGACTCCGCGCCCCTGAACCTGGAAGAGACCCACGCCCTGATGACCCGCGCCATCCGGGCCGGAAAAACCGTAGCCCGTGTCCACACCGGCGACCCCTCCCTCTACGGGGCCATCCGCGAACAGATGACCCTGCTGGACCGCGAGGGCATCGCCTATGACACCACTCCCGGAGTGACCGCCTCCTTTGCCACGGCTGCGGCGGCCTGCCGCTCCTTCACCGTGCCCGAGGCCACCCAGACCCTGATCATCACCCGCCTGGCAGGCCGAACCCCGGTGCCCGAAGCCGAGAGCCTGCGCCGCCTGGCAGCCCACGGGGCCGCCATGGCCATCTATCTTTCCGCTGGCGACCCCGAAAAAATCCAGGCCGAACTGCTAGCCGGGGGCCTGCCAGAATCCACCCTGGTCACTATGGGCTACCGCGTGGGCTGGCCCGATCAGCAGGTCGTGGAATGCACCCTGAACACCCTGGCCCAAACCGCCCGCACGAACGGCTTCACCAAGCAGACCGTGTTCCTGGTCCTGCCGGGCGAAGCCGCCGGGGAAGCCGCCTCGCTGCTCTACGACAAGACCTTCACCCACCAGTTTCGGAAAGGGAGAGAATAGCCATGGAACAGGTACACGTCGTCACTCGTGAGCGGGAAGAACTTCTGGACATCACCGGCGCGGTGCAAAAACTCGTGCGCGAAAACGGCTGGACCACTGGAGCGCTTCTGCTCTTCTGCCCGCACACCACTGGGGCCATTACGATAAATGAGGGAGCTGATCCAGATGTGGTCCGCGACATCACGGTAAACATGCGCAAGCTGGTACCCTACAGGGGCGACTACCACCACGCCGAGGGCAACTCAGACGCACACATCAAATCATCCATGTTCGGCTGCGATCAGATGGTCATCGTGGAGGCCGGCACCCTCCAGCTCGGCACCTGGCAGAAGATTTATTTCTGTGAGTTTGACGGGCCGCGCAGCCGAAAATTGTGGGTGCAGTGGCTGGGCACCAGGTAGCCGCCAATCAATCATCCCTCGCTACAGCGCGGAAACGGGTAACTGATTTCTTGCCTAGCCACCTACGTGGCTGACGATGGACAGCCCATGCAGATGTAAGGCATACTACTTCCAGTAGACAAGACGGCTCATTTTGAAGGGGGGGGCGCGAATGTCGCACGATAGCACGTCGTCCGATCAGATTTCCATTGCAAAACGATCCATACGACGACTTTTCTACATCGGCTCGATTTCAAGCATTATCATCCTGGCCGGAGCACTCTCTTTTCTCTATGCCAGAAGCCTCACGGAAGAATTCAACAACAAGATTGGCCAGTTATCACAAAGCCTCATTGAAGAAAAACAACGCTTCATGCAGAACGCCGTTGAGCGGACCATCCAGTACATCGAGCATGAGAGGGCGCACATCAGGCAGGAATATGCCGACAAACATCTTCCGGACGATGAACTTGAGTCCATAACCAAAGAACGGATAAAAGACTTGATCCGAGCGACCCGACTCATTGACAACGGTTACATATGGGTCAATCAGATCGTCAACTACGATGGCGGCGACAACTACGCCAT
>JAHJKV010000455.1 GCA_018822065.1 Pseudomonadota bacterium | reverse complement strand
TAAACCTCGCGGCGCTGTGTCAGAAACCAGCTCCTGGTATGGGGGACATGCTTGAGGAAATGCAGATACAGATATTTCACATTCCCGGAAAATTCGCCCGAATTCCTGCCGATGAACAGGTATTGGCGGGGATCTTTTTGAATTTTTTCAGCGAGGATGGTGTAGCTCGCGGCGACGCGGGCATACTGTTTGACATACTCGGCGGCTTCTTGTTCAGGGCTCTTGCTGGCAGAATGCATGTCCATCTCCTTCCAGGGACGATGAGGCGCAACCCTCTGTTCGATCCATGTGCTACGGTCCGGCCTGGGAGTGTCGGTGTTCTGGCACGGGCGGCGCTGCACCAGAGTCGCTCAACAATCCGAAATAAAAGATAATTTTGTTTCGTTTTGTTCCGTGAGTGAACGTGGTGTGCGTTGCATCCGGGATTAGCAAAATTTGCACCACATTGACACTCAACTGCCAAGGGCGAGACTGTTGGACATGGTTTCGAGGACGGGGCGGACGATGGGCCTGTCCGCGCAGGTGCATCGGTACCGGCAATCGCAAGCAGGATTTTGGCCGGGCAAGGGGACAGGGCCTCTGCGCGGCACCGGTCAGTACTCGACAATGTTTAGGTCGGACGCGCCGTCGGCAGGAGCGCGGCGGGTGAAGCGGGCCATGTCCATGCCGATGTGACTTTCCAACTCGAATATCCAGTCCGGGTCGGTGCCGAAGCTGGCCACGAGTTCGGTGCGCATCCCCTGCTTGATATGAAACTCCACGACGCCGACCGTGCTTTCGGCAAGCTTCTGGCTCATGGCCGGAATCAGTCCACAGGAGACCCGTCTGAGATCGTGAATGTCCGGTTCGTTTGTCATGCTAGTCCCTTACTTGCCTATGCAGAAGCTGTCAAAGATGGAGTGGAGAATCTCTTCGGGGGTGATCTCTCCCAGCAGGGAACCCAGTTGGGCGCAAGCTGTTTCGAGGGCCACCCCGAGGAGGTCAGGGGGAATGCCCTGCCCGGCGTCCTGGCGCAGGTGCAGCAGTTCGGCCCGGGTGCGTCTCAGGGCTTCTGCCTGGCGGAGGTTGGGAACGGCCTCGTCCGGGTCGGGTTCATCCATACCCGCCAGGATGGCGCGGCGTATGGCCCGGCCCAGTTCCATGAGTCCCTGGCCCGTGGTGGCGGAAACAGGCACGGTGGTGAACCAGTGCTCCTCGAAGATGGAGGCCACGTCGGGCTCGACCGAGGGCAGGTCGGCCTTGTTGACCACCACCAGGGTCCGCTCCGGGCCAAAGCCTGTGGCCACCTCCAGCTCCTCGGAGGTGAGGAGGAGGGAGCCGTCGGCCACAAAGAGCACCAGGTCCGCCTGATCGGCCAATTCTCGGCTCATCTCCATGCCAGCTGTTTCCACAGCGTCGGCGCTCTGGCGGAGCCCGGCGGTATCCACCACTCGTACCAGCAAACCATCGAAATTGATTGCTTCTTCCAGATAGTCGCGGGTCGTTCCTGGGGTGTCCGTGACAATGGCCCGGTTCTTTCCGAGCAGGGCGTTCAGCAGGCTCGACTTGCCCGCGTTCACCCGGCCACAGAGCACGGCCATGGCGCCCTCCCGCCAGGCCCGGGCGCGGTCCATGCCCGAAAGCAGCCGGTCCAGCTCAGCAAGGGCGCTGTCCACGCGTTCGCAGAGCTCGCCTAGCGGCAGACATTCCACCTCGTCCTCGGGGAAGTCCACTGCCAGGCAGAGCTGGCGGCGCAGGTCCTCCAGGGAATGGCGCAGGGCGGCGATGCGCCTCCCTAGAGCGCCGGAGAGTTTGGTCTGGGCCAGGTGCAGGGCCGCTTTGGTCGGGGCGTGGATCAGTTCGGCCACGGCCTCGGCCTGGGTGAGGTCGAGGCGGCCGGTCAGGAAGGCCCGCAGAGTGAACTCGCCTCGCTCGGCCAGCCGGGCACCGCAGGCCAGGACGGCCTCAAGCACCGCCGTGGGCGCGGCCTGGCCACCGTGGGTGTGGAATTCAACGGTGTCTTCCCCTGTGTAGGAATGGGGGCCGGGCATGAACACGGTCAGGCCCTCGTCCAGGGTGATGCCGCCCGTTTCGACGAGGGTACCGAAGTGCAGGGTATGGGGCCGGAACTCCCTGAACGTCGGGTTGGCCGGTGAGAAGAGCGCACGCCCAATCTCCTTGGCCTTGGGGCCGGAGACGCGGACGATGGCAACGCCGCCCTCGCCAACGGCGGTGCAGATGGCTGCGATCGTGTCATTTTTTCTTGAGAGCGACATGGTCCCCTTGTATAGTTTTTGGTTTCGCCGGTCCAGAGGCTACGGTGCCTGTCCCATATACCTACGTCAGACAAATAGAAGAATAGAAGAATCATAGATCAATCACACCACAACGCGAAGCCACATTGCAAACAGCCCATGGCACAATCGAGCAAGACGCTCTCGAAAAATGACACGATCAGAATCAGCACACGAGCACAAAAAAAGCGGAGCCCCTTTGGACTCCGCTGTGATGATTCATAACGGCTGTGTCGGCGATGTGCCTCGTCCGGTCTTGCCTAGCGGTTGCCGTTCGTCTCATTGGCGTCGTCCTGTCCACCATCGCTACCGCCGCGGCGTTTCTTGGGAACAACGAGCACGCGCTTCATGGGGCCTTCACCTTTGCTTCGGGTAAAGACCCGGTCGTCTTCCTGCAGGGTGAGGTGGACGATGCGGCGGTGGTAGGAGCTCAGGGGTTTGGTGGATTGGGTACGCCCGGACTTCAGCGCCTTTCCGGCCAGATGGTCGGCGATCTCGCGCAGCTTGTCGTCCTGCCGTTCGCGGTAGTCGCCGGTATCGATCTGCACTCGCACGGAGGTGTCCATGCGTCGGGACACGATGCGGTTGACCAGGTATTGCAGGGAGGAAAGGGTCTGGCCTTCGCGACCGATGATCAGGCCGGAGTGTTCGGGTTCGTCGATGAGC
>JAHJKV010000454.1 GCA_018822065.1 Pseudomonadota bacterium | reverse complement strand
CCGTTTGAGCGTGGAGCGGCGCGAGCCGATGATGGACATCGAGAACCACGAATTGCCCCGGCTCCTGGCCGACAGCATCCAGCTCGGCCTCTTGCGCGGCACTCGAACCCTGGGTATGGAAGCAGGCTTCCTGGCCCTGCCCCGGGCCCTCTGGCTGCTTCTGGAATATGGTGTGGAGGAATGCGCGAATCGCTGGCTCCGCCAGGAGCCCTTCTTCGGACTGCGCAAGGAGTGGTGAGGGTTCAGGCCAGGGAGAGCAGAGCCTGCACCAGGGGCTGAGCCTGGATATGGCCTCCCTGGTTCGGGGCCACCAGCGGGCAGTCGATGACCTTGATCCCGAGCCGTTGTAACTCGTCTTGGTCACACCCATTGGGGTAGCGCCCATTTTTCAAATCCACCAGAACGTAGTGCAGCACCTCGTCGGCGCGGGCACCGCACCGGGTGAGGGTCTCCTGGAGGATTTTCACCTGATCGGTCACGCTCATGCCCGGCGCTTCCGGGTCCTCAAGCGTATTGGGAACAAAGACCTTGGGGCAACGGTTGGAGGCTATGCGCATGCCCACGCCCTGGGGGAGCAGATTGGCGATGACACTGGAATAGAAGCTGCCCATGGGATAGCAGATCAGCCCGGCCTGCCCGATCAATCCTTTCATCTTCTCGTCGATGCAGGCGGTCACTGGTTCCGGGGTGTCGAGGCCTGCGGTCAGCCAGATGCGCGCAATGGGGGAGGGGATGGCCCTGTCCGCCTTGCCCGTGAATCGGTGCTGGCCGACGATGACTTCCCCGCTTTCCAGTTCCACGGCCAGGTGCAGGTTCTGGCCCACCACCGGGCTGACCAGGCCGCAGACCTGAACCAGCTTGGAAAAAAGGAAGATCACCGAGTCCATCTGTTGCCGGTTGTCCAGATAGCCGGCGGTGAGCACCAGGTTGCCGATGCTTGCGCCTTTCAAGTCGAAGTCGGCGGGCATGGCCTCCAGGAAGCGGTGGAAATGGTTTTGGATGAGCATGCGCATGGGACCGGGCACGGCACGGACCAGGGGGTGCAGCCCGTCGGACATCTCCACCAGTTTCTGGCGCAGTTCCGGCTGGTCGGCCTCCGTGTCCAGCCGTTTGGCAAAGAGGGTGAAGACCTCCGGGGTGCCTTTCACGGACTGGTCGGCCAGGGCCATGAGCCGGTTTCTGATGTCCCCCACGGCGGGCATGGCAAAGGCGCGGCGCAGTTCCGCCGAGCTCCCCCCGGAGTCGAAGGGGGTGATGATATGGATGGAGTTGTGGGTGTAGTTGATCAACTCGCGGGAGACCCCGGTCAGGGCGGTGCCGCCGCTGAAAAAGAGCAGCTTTGGGCCGAGTTCCGGCGTGCGCCGAAACCGTTCCAGCTTGAGCAGGTCGGGAATCAGGGCTTCGGTGGTGATGGTGACACGTGTTGGCATGAACATTCGGCTCAGGCGTACCTGGAATGGCAGTGGCCCTTGAGGGAGGCGATCTCATGGGCGGCCTGGGTGACGGCCTCCAGGTCCCCGGTGGCAAAGGCGGCGGCCAACCCGTCGCAGGCCCTGGCGTAGTCCGGGTAATCCTCGTCACCGTGGCCGGGCAGGGTGATCATGCGCGCCGAGTCGGCCAGGAAGGAGGTCATGGCGTCCTTTGGGGGCATACGCTGGGCATGCAGCAGTTTGAAGATGAGCCCGAAGCTCGCTTTCATACGCTTTTTCAGCGACTTGAAATCGACGGGAGTGGGCGCGATCTCCGCCTCGGGCGCACATGGTTCCCTGGAACTCGTCTTCATCTTCAGGATCAACTGGCCATAATCGTTACTGACGGAGATTTTCAGTTTGGCGAAATCCTCCACGCAGACGAATTCGCCGTCAGCTACTCCTGTCTCCAGGGCATCTGCCAGTTGGCGGAAAAAAGAGGGAAGCTCCTCCCTGGAGATGAGCTTGCCGAGGATGGTGTCGTGTTTCATTGATGTCCTATGCGGATGGAGCCGGAGCAGTGCAGCCCGGCCACTGGTGTCTTCCAAAAGTATATCCGATTGTCGTGCCGCAGACCAGTGACGATTGTTCGGCGCGAATAGCTGCAAAATATGGTGCAATGTTAGGCATATTTGGCGCAGGCAGGGATGGGGTTCATGCAGCGAGCCTGGAAGACAAATAGATTTTCATTCAGTGACATAACTGTTATACAAATTGGTGTATGGCGCATATTGGGACGGCCAATGGCGTCATTCGTAATGGAGCTCGGCGGCGTGGGGCAGCTCGCAGCTCGATTTTCACATTTGATGTTTACTGGGGGATACATGCTCAGGAAGGTTGGTTCGGAGTCGAAAGCAGGTGGCGGGAGCAAGGGGGTCAACTCTGTGATCTACCGGCTCGTCGCGCTGGTGGTCCTTGCGCTTGTTCTCGAAGGCTTTGCCTGCGCGGCCTATTTTTCTGTCGGGTTATGGAACTTCTCCGACGAGCAGAGCCAAGGGGTCAAGGCGGACATCGTTGCCCAGAAAAAGACCGCCCTGCAGGACCTGGTCCGGATGGCCTATTCCACGGTGGACCGGTATTACAACCAGTCTCTGGACGAGGAGGCCCTCAAGGCGGGCAAGAGCCGAGAACTCGCCATGATCGTCGACGGCATTCACCACCAGATTTCCACTTTCTACAAGAAGAACGTCGGGTCGATGGAGCGGGACGAACTGGAGCAGGCCATCAAGGACATGGTGGCCGCTGTCCGGTACGACGGCGACAATTACATCTGGATCAACGATATGCACCCGACCATGGTCATGCATCCAGCCAAGCCCGCCCTGGACGGACAGGACCTTTCGAACTTCAAGGACCCGCAAGGCACCTTCCTGTTCAACGAGATGGTCGAGGTCTGCAAGGAAAAGGGCGCGGGCATGGTCGCCTACATGTGGGCCAAACCCAACGAGGACGAGCCCAAGCCCAAGGTCTCCTATGTCAAGCTTGTCAAGGAGCTCAACTGGATCATCGGCACTGGTGCCTGGATCGAGGACATCACCGAGGCCATGAAGCTGGAGGCCCTGGACCAGGTGTCCAAGCTCCGGCTGGAAGACGGCAACTATTTCTGGATCAATGATATGCAGCCAGCCATGGTCATGCATCCCATCAAGCCCGAACTGAACGGACAAGACCTGACCACCTTCAAGGATCCCAAGGGCACCTTCCTGTTCAACGAAATGGTCAAGGTCTGCAGCGCCAATGGGCAGGGATTTGTGGAATACTGGTGGGGCAAACCGGGCGTCAAGGACGTGCTCTTTCCCAAGACCTCCTTCGTGCGGCTCTTCGAGCCCTGGGGCTGGGTCATTGGTATGGGCGTCTACATGGACGACGTGGACCTCATGGTCATCGAGAAACAGGCCGGTTTTGCCAAGTCGATTCGCAACCTGCT
>JAHJKV010000453.1 GCA_018822065.1 Pseudomonadota bacterium | reverse complement strand
GTGCTCACGAAGAGGATCACATAGGCATAGAGCACGAAGGCGTCCACGTGCAGGTAGTCCGCGCCCAGCTGGATGACCTCCGGGTCCGAGGAGAAGAGGTTCATCACCTGGGGGGCCAGGAAGAAGACGACCAGGGTGCCCGCGCCCATGATCCAGGCCCCGAATTTGAAAGCCGTAGCCAGGGTCTCGCGGATGCGTGAGAAATTGTTTGCCCCGAAGTTTTGGGCCACTATGGTCAGCACAGCAACGTTCAGTCCGATGGTCGGGACCAGGACCATCTGTTCCACGCGCATGGCCGCACCGTAGGCCGCCTTGGCCCCGGTGCCGAACATTCCGACGAAATAAAGGATCACGAACACGCCCATGGCGATGGTCATGAAGTTTACGGCTGCGGGGATGCCCTGGCGGGCGATGTCCAAGAAGGCGTGCCAGTCGGGCAGGAGCTGGCGTGGGGAGGAGAGGTTGAGCAGCCCGGTCTTGGTGGCCTCGCGGCAAAGGTAGAGGCAGCCCAGGCACTGGACCAGCACCGTGGCCAGGGCCACGCCGCGCACGCCCAGGGCCGGCAGGCCGAAACCGCCATAGATGAACCAGGGATCAAGCACCAGGTTGAGGACGAACCCGGCCACGAGGAAATTACGGAAGAGATGGGTTTTCCCCTGGGCGGTCAGGATGGCGTTGAACATCTGGACGATGAGGAAAGCGGTGGAGCCCAGGAAGATGGTGCCCATGTAACGCAGGCCGGCGGCCAGCTCGAAACCCTCGGCCCCGAGCAGGCCATACATGAATGGGGTGATGCGCAGGCCGACCCAGGCGATGAAAAGCGAGACGAGCAGGCCAAAGAGCAGGCCTTGGACGCTGTAGCGGATGGCGTTTTTCTGATCGTTAGCGCCGAGGGCCGCGCCGATGAGGGCCGTGGTTCCGGTGGAGATGCCGGAGGCGAAGGAGATGATCAGGAAGAAGAGCGGAAAGGACAGGGAGAGCGCGGCCAGGGCCTCAGTGGAGAGCTTGCCGGCAAAATAGGTGTCCGTGACGTTGAACATGGTGTTGAAAAAGAAGCCCACGGACACGGGCAGGCCGATCCGGAGGATCAGGCCGGGGATGGGGTCGCGGAGGAGGTCGGGAGCGGTGCGTGCTGCGGCAGCCATGGAGAGATGCTACACCCTTCGCGGTTTGATGACCATGGCAAATTCTGTTGGCCTGGGCTTGGAAGGAGCGCGTGTTACGGTTTGCAGCTCTTGGTCCTGAGACGGCCTTCCATGTATTTGGCCAGGGCGGCCACGGCGCGGTCGCAGGTGCGGAACACGGGCACGCCGCCGTCGGCCAGGGTGCGGGCCAGGGCGTCGTAGAGTCGGCCCGCGTCCACCACGGCCACCACGGGTTTGGGGGTGGAGCGCACCAGGGCCGGGAAGAGCTTGGCGATGGAGTGCTCGCTGGCCACGGTATCGTGTTCGCTCATGCCGTCGGGCAGGGTGCGCATGGCCGGGGAGAGCGGGTCCAGGCCCATGACCAGGCCGTCCACTCCGGGGTCGTTGATCAGTATCTCGGCCACGCGCAGGTGGGTTTCGTCGTCCGAGGCCGGGTTGATGTCCAGGGGGTTGGCCACCTGGACCAGGGTGTCGAGCTTTTTGGCCCGGAACAGGTCCCTGAGGCGCTCGTTGGTCTCGGGCGAGAAGCGGGCCATGGTCAGGGCAAAGTCTTCGCCCTGGATGGAGTCGGCCATGCCCACGGCCTCGAAGCCTGCCCCGGACACGGCGGCCAGCCGCGAGCCTCCAACCTCGCCCCCGGCGAACTGGGATGCCAGCTGGTAGAGGTCCTCGAACTGGGAAAAGGTCTCGGCAACCATGGCCCCGGCCTGGCGCACCAGGGATTCGCAGACCATGTAGTCGCCCGCCACGCTGGCGGTGTGGCCCGAGGTGGCGCTCTGGCCCTCCGGGGTGCGGCCCGCCTTGTAGAAGATCACTTCCTTGCCGCAGGCCACGGCCCGACAGACGGCCCGGCAGAAGGCCAGACCATCCAGTTCGCGGAAGCCTTCCATGTACACGGCGATGACCGTCAGGTGGTCCTGGCAGGCCAGATGGGTAACCAGATCCGAGACGGTCAGGTCCATCTGGTTGCCGATGGAGATCATGTAGGATGGGTCGATGGCCGTGAACTTGGAGGCAGTAGTTACCAGAAAGCCGCCGGACTGGCTGATCAGGGCCACGCGCCCGCGTCCGCCGCCGGTCTTCTGGGGCAGCTTGGCGTCGGGCACGAAGATGGTGTCGTAGTGGCCGGGGTGGGAGAGCACGCCCAGGGAGTTGCCGCCGAGAATGACCGGACCGCGCCCCTGGGCATGGGCCGCGCGGATGCGTTCGGCCATGTGCTCGGCCTTGTCCCTGCCGTGGGCGCGTTCCTCCAGGCCGCCGGGGATGAGGATTACCGAGGCTGCGAGGTCGCAGGTTGTGAGTTCATCGATGATCTCCGGGGCCTGGTCTGCGGACACGGCCAGGATGAAGAGGTCCACCCTGCCCATGGCCGCGAGGTCCGGGGCGCAGGCCACGCCGTCGATGGTGTCGCCGCCCGTGGCACCGGGGCGGACAATGGTGATTTTTTCCAGGGGGAAGCCCCGGCTCAGGATATTTTCCAGGATGATGCGCCCAAAATTTTTACGGCTGGCCGAGACGCCGATGATGCCGATGGAGGTGGGGTGGAGCAGCTTGTCCACCAGTTGGATGGGCCGGAGCAGGGCAGCGGGGCCAGGGGCGCTGAAGGAGCAAAGGCCGTCCAGGGGGATCATCCGGTGGTCGGTGAAGGCAAAGGGGTTGACCTCCAGTTCCTCGATGATCAGGGGGGCATCCGGGTTGGCGGGGCCATAGGCGCGGCCCATTTCGAGGAAGGAGGCGAAACATTCCCTGAGCTGGTTGTCGGAGACGATGCGCTTCTGGCCGCGGGTCAGGCCCGTAAGCTTGCGGTAGGCGATGGTGGACTTGAAGAGTTCGAAGAAAGCTTCCGGGCTGGTCAGTTCCACCGAGTCCGAGACCACGGCCTGGCCCTTCTTGAACCGGGCCGCGTAGAGTTCGGTATCCGTGCCGCCCAGTCCGGCGGTGAGCACCGTGCCGAACTCGGAGGTGCGGCGCAGGGAGACGAGCAGTTCGTTGCCAAAGGCCTCGGAATCCGGCGGCATGAACTGGACCAGGAGCACGCCACGGATGTCGGCTCGGATGGCCTGGCGGAGCGTGTCGCCAGCGAGGTTTCGGTAGGCTGCCGGCCCCTGCGAGGAGTCGGGTTCCAGGCGGGTGGCCAGGATTTCGGGAACCTGATCCAGCATGGCGCGAATGGCCTGCCGGGCTTCGTCTTTGGCCACGATCTTGACCCCACCAGCCTCGGTCTTGTGGATGATGGTCGGGGAGACGATCTTGAGCACGACTTTTTCGCCGGGCAGGGCCGCCAGGTCCGCGTCCGTCGGGCTTTGGTCCTGAAAGATGAAACGGCAGGCAGGCACGGATTCTGCGCCGGAGTTCGCAAGCAGCGCATAGGTTTCATGCTCGAAGAGGAATTCCCGGCCATCGGCCCGGGCCGTCTCGATCAGGCTTCTGATGTGTTGAAAGTCGATGTTGGTCTGCATGAATTCGAATTTCCCCCGTGCTCTTGCAGCAATGTCGAACTCTTAGCATGAATTTGGCACAGGAGACCACAGAAAAGGGGTGACCGGTGGTCATTGGTGGCTGGTCAGGGCGTGAACCGCGTTCCAGCCTCGCCTGCCACGGCCTGTTCGATCTCCTCGATGGAGCAGATGATGGACGGTTTGCCTGTGGCCTTGGTGAAGCGGCGGCAGGCCTCCATCTTCGGGCGCATGGAGCCGGGGGGGAAGTGGTCGCCCTGGAGCAGCTCCTCGGCCTCGGTCAGGGTGACCTGGCGCAGGAGTTCCTGGTGCTGAGTGCCGTAGTGGAGAAAGGCTCCCTCCACGTCCGTGGCGATCACCAGGAGATCAGCTCCGACCTCGCGACCCAGGAGCGAGGAGGCCAGGTCCTTATCGATGACCGCGTCCACGCCC
>JAHJKV010000452.1 GCA_018822065.1 Pseudomonadota bacterium | reverse complement strand
TCATCATCGACGAGGCGCACATGCTCTCCACGGCGGCCTTCAACGCGCTCCTGAAGACCCTGGAGGAGCCGCCGCCGAGGGTGACCTTTATCATGGCCCCCACCGAGGTTCGCAAATTTCCGGCCACTATCATTTCCCGCTGCCAGCACTACGTCTTCACCATGCTCAACCAGCAGCGGTTGAGCGAACACCTGGAAAAGATTCTCGGCCTGGAGGGCATTGACTACGAGCCCGGTGCCATCCAGATCATCGCCAAGCGCGGGGCGGGCAGTGTGCGCGATTCCATGTCGCTGTTGGGGCAGGCCCTGGCGCTGAGCATGGGGCAATTGGAAGAGCAGACCGTGCGCGAATTTCTCGGGCTGGCCGGACAGGACGTGTTTTTCTCGCTCATGGAGGGCATCCAGGCGGGCGATGTGCTGGCCGTGGGGCGTGTGCTGCGCGAAATTCTGGACAAGGGGCTTGACCTTGGCTTCTTCCTGCGCGAGTTGACCGCCTGCTGGCGGAACATGTTTCTTTTGCGCCAGGCAGGCGAGGGGGCCGTGGAGCTGTTGTCCATGTCCGCCGACGAGGCCGAGAACTGGAACCACTGGGCCCAGGCCTTTCCCCCTGCCCAGATCCATGCCTCCTGGCAGATGACCATCGAGGGCCAGCGCCGAGTCATGACCAGCCTGGAACCCGCACTTTCCTTGGAACTGCTACTGCTCAACCTCGCCTCCCTGCCGGACCTGCTGGACCTGGAGCGTATCAGCGCCGGACAGATGCCTGGAAATGTGCCGGGCAATGCGCCGGGCTCGGCCCCGCGCTCAGGTACGCCACGATCCGGTCCTGGTCCTGTTTCCAGTACCGGCGGCGGACAGCGCATGGTTCCGCCGCAGGCCTTGGCCGCGCCGCGCCCCGAACCCGTGGTCACGCCGGAGCCGCTGCCGATGCCAGCACCTGAGGTTACACCGGAACCGCAATCTTTCGCGTCCCCCCAACCTCCTTCCATGCCCGAGCCGCCTCTGCCCCAGTCGGAAACCAGCGCGCAGTTGTCCCCTGTCGATGACAAGAAGAGCATGGACGACGATTTGGATGACGACCTGAATGATGGTCTGCCTGAGGACCTGGGCAGTGCCGCGCCGTCGGCTCCTGGCGGGCCGCTTACTGCCGAGGGGTTCAAGGCCTACGTGGCCGACCTGAACGGCAGTGCCGGGGCGGTGTTCAACTTGAACGGGCTCAGTCTGATCATGGCCGGGGGTGAACTGGTGGTGAACTGCATCAGCCAGTTCGACTGCCGCCAGTTTGATGGGGATGCGCGCAGACATTTTGACCGTCTGGTACGGGACTATTTTGGCCAAGGGGTCAGCTTTCGCGTGGAATATGACGAAGGCACCAAGGCCAAGCCCGAGTTCCAGATTCGGGAAGAGGCAGAGAACCATCCGGCCGTGCAAACCGTACAGGCCATGTTTGATGCACGAATTCAGAACGTCGCCCGTCGTCGGGAATAATCCGCCGTTCACCGAAATCTCGTCGCAATCACTTACGACAAACACGCATAGGTGGAGGACCACATGAAAGGCATGAGCGAAATGGTTCGGCAGGCGCAGGTCATGCAGCGCAAGATCGCCGAAATGCAGGAAAGCCTGAAGCATCGCGAAGTGGAGGCCCAAGCCGGTGGGGGCATGGTGACCGTGACCTGCACGGGCGGCCAGGAAGTGAAAAGCGTCAAGATCGATCCCAGTGTCATTGAAGCCGGGGACGTCGAGATGCTGGAAGATCTGGTCACCGCTGCGGTGAACGAGGCCATCAAGAAGGCCAAGGCCATGATGGAAAGCGAGATGAAGGCCATCACCGGTGGCTTGTCCATTCCGGGGATGATGTAGCCGATGGTCGCGGACAACCTGCCCGGACCCTTGCGGGAAGTGGTGGAGCGGTTGGCCGGGCTGCCCGGTCTGGGGCCGAAGTCGGCCCTGCGTGCGGCTCTGTCGCTCCTGGCCATGCCCAAGGATCGTGCTCAGGGCATGGGACGAGCTATCATCGACCTGCGTGAAAATCTTTGCCTTTGTGGGGAGTGC
>JAHJKV010000451.1 GCA_018822065.1 Pseudomonadota bacterium | reverse complement strand
CGGTCATCCCAGTTCATCCAAAACGTATGAACATCTGGGGACTTGAGACCTATGCCTCTCTGACGGACATACCCGTTCCCGTGGACCTTGTGAACCTCTTTAGACGGGCCGAATTCTGCCCGGAGCATGCCAGGGAAACCTTGCAAATGAACCCGCTGCCCATGGGCTTCTGGATGCAAAGTGGCATCATCTGCCCCGAGGCTCGTGAGATTTTACAGGCTGCACCCATCACCATTGTTGAGGACCGTTGCGTCATGGTGGAGCACCAGGGTGCCTGAGGTGAACGAATTGGAATCAGCGTTTGAATGCACCATGTGCGGCAACTGCTGCCTCGGCTCAGGCGGGATCATCATGAGCCCCAGCGACCAGAAACGATTGGCCGACCACCTCGGCATGCTGGTGGAAGAAATGCTAGAGGGATACAGCTTAGACCTTAACGGCAAGCCCTGCGTTCGCACCAAGGAGGACGGCTATTGCGTGTTCTACCTTGAAGGAAAGGGGTGCGGCGTGCATCCTGGCCGACCGGACATCTGCCGTGCCTGGCCCTTCTTCCGGGGCAATCTCATCGACGAGAGCAGCTGGGAGATGGTCCAGGACTATTGCCCAGGTATAAACCCCAAGGCCGGACATGCGGAATTTGTACGGCAGGGCAAACAATATCTCCGGGACAACAACCTGCTGCGTGGCGACAAGAACATGGACCCCAACGCGCTCATCGTGGATGTGGACTAGATGAACCTTCAGGACTGCTACAGAATACTCGGCGCACCGCCGAACTCTGACCTGGAGCAGGTCAAGAGCGCCTTTCGCAAACAGGCCTTCAAGCTGCACCCGGACCTGAACCCCAGCTCGGATGCCCAGGCGCAGTTCCAGCATCTCAACGAAGCATATGTGATACTCAAGGCTGCCCTGGAAGCGGACCCGCCGCCACGCCCCGGACGGGCAGCTCCAAAACCGGAAAAGCCCAAGGCATCGGCCCAGGATGGAGCCAAGGCGTATACGAAGCAGGAACAGGCGGCCCGTTCCTTCGCTGGTGGCCCAACGCGAAAGGAGACGCGCACCCAGGGACCGACCCGAAAAGCATTTTTCTTCAAGAAGGAGGAAGTCCTCAAGGACATCCTCAACGACCCCTTTGCCCGGCAGGTCTTTGAAGACATCTACCAGCACATCAAGCGCGACCGGCCCGGCTATACACCGCCCAAACAGCCTGTTCAACGAAGTTTGCAGGTGAGCCTGGGACGGCAGATTTTCAACATCGACCTCTCCCGCGGCCCGCTCACCCGGATCAAGCAGTGGTGCAAGGGCCAACTCGACGACGAGCAGACCATTGCCTTTCCGGTCCACCAACTCATCCCCGGACGAACCATCCGGCTCGAAATCGGTTCACGCTTTGGCAAGTCAAAGACAGTGGAGATGCGCATTCCAGCAGATTTCAGCATCGGAAAGCCCATTCGCCTCAAGGGGCTGGGCAGATGTCTCGGCCCCTTCAAAGGCGACCTCTTTCTCAGGATCATCGGGAAATAACCTTCCGCTTTTGAATACACCACAGGAGCAATCCCTCCTGCTCCAGCCCACCAGAGGGGCAGCGTGGCAGCACCCAAATCGTCAACATCGGTTTTCGCCCCCTCGAATTTTAGCAACAAGACCACAAACACAGCACGGTTTGTGATAATAACCATCGCGAGAAAAAATAATATCGAGATTCATTCACGGCTCCTTGTGCAAGATTTAGCTTGGCTATCGCAATCAAAGTACCATTTGCTGTATTTCTCACCATTTCAAACGGTTAATTATTCGCCGATTTACAAAAACGTTATTTTATCATGATTCCTTTTCGCGGTCCTAGCTCGATTGCTTATTTTTGTTATTTTTATGTATTTTTGCTCTCCCTGAAAAAGCCTCGAATAGTGCTTGTTTTCCTCGCACAATTTTACTACTCGCAGGGGAAACCACAGGAGGATCGAAAGGATGCTGGCCATCTTCGACTATAAGGCGGGCAACCAGACCAGCGTACACCGCGCGCTGAATCACCTGGATATTCCCAACCAGATCACCAATGATCCGGACAAGCTGGCCGCAGCTGACGGAATCATCTTCCCCGGTGTCGGCGCTGCAGGCCAGGCCATGGACGAACTCACGTGCGGCGGGCTGGATGAAGTGCTCAAGTCACTCATCTGGCAAGAAAAACCAGTGCTCGGCATCTGCGTCGGCTGCCAGATTCTCCTCGACTACTCCGAAGAGAACAACACCAAGGCCCTCTCGGTCATCCCCGGAGAGTGCCGTCTGTTCAACGCCTCCTGGGTTGACTATGAAGGAATCGCCATCCGCGTGCCGCACATGGGGTGGAATACCATCGAGCTTCAGCACGAATGCGAACTCTTCGACGGCATTGCCCCGGAGGCCAACTTCTATTTTGTGCACAGCTACTATCCCGCACCGAAGGAGGAATACGTGATCGGCACCACGGTCTACGGTCGTCCCTTCTGTTCCATCCACGGTCGCCAGGGACTCTGGGCCGTACAGTTCCACCCGGAGAAAAGCGGTAGACCAGGCCTCAAACTGCTGCAAAACTTCTACTCTTACAGCCAGGGGGTGAAGTAATGCTCAGCAAACGTATCATCCCATGTCTCGATGTCCGTAATGGCCGCCTGACTAAGGGCATAAAGTTCGAGGGCAATGTAGACATCGGCGATCCGGTGGAAACGGCCAAGCGGTACTATGAAGAAGGTGCGGACGAAATCGTGTTCTACGACATCACCGCCTCTTCCGAAGGGCGGGGCATTTTTCTCGACGTGGTCGAGCAGGTTGCCAGCCAGATATTCATCCCCTTCTCCGTGGGCGGGGGCATCAATTCCGTCGATGACATGCGCGCCGTGCTGTCCGCTGGCGCGGAAAAAGTGTCCGTAAACTCCGGCGCAGTCAAAAACCCGGACATCATCAGCGAAGGTTCCCTCCAGTTCGGCTCACAGTGCATCGTGCTTGGCATGGACGTGAAACGGGTGGAGAAAACCAAGGATATCCCCTCGGGCTTCGAGGTGGTTATCCACGGCGGGCGCAAGGCCATGGGCATGGACGCTGTCGAGTGGGCCAAAACCGGCGAGGCGCTGGGAGCGGGCGAAATCTGCCTGAACTCCATCGACGCAGATGGCACCAAGGATGGCTACGACCTGGAACTGACCCGCAAGATCGTCAAGGCCGTGACTATCCCGGTCATCGCCTCGGGCGGCGCAGGCCATCCCAAACATATGGTCGAAGCTGTCACCGAAGGCCGGGCCTCAGCCGCGCTCATCGCTTCCATCGTCCACTATGGAGAATGGACCATCCCGGACATCAAGAAATACATGGCAGATGAGGGTGTTGTCATACGCTCCATCTGGTAGTAGAGTAGACATATGCGAAGCATTCGTCATCATACGCCCCTGAATCCCTCGGTTCGGGGGCGTTTTGCTCTGGTCCTGATACTGCTGCTCGTCGTGCCGCTTCTCTCCGGCTGCGAAAAACAGTGGTGGCAATATCTCTTCCCCAAGCATCAGGCCACTGCCCAGGCCGGGACAGACACTGCCGCACTATATCGCGCCGCCATCGAGGATGCCAAGATCGCCGAGCCCGATGAAATCGTGACCAGTCTCACGGCCATCAACAGCTACAACCCGGACCTCATTTGGGAGGACGACCGGGTGCTCATGACCGTCTGGACCGACTGGGACGGCTATGACAACAAGCAGGGTCAAGCCATGACCCTCACCCGTCCTGTGTGGGTCACAGCTGCCCAGGAACTGCGGCTCTTCTGCCTGGATTACGGGCTCAAGGGCGAGGAGCTTTCCTTGCGCCTCAGGCAACTGCTTGGCCTGAAGCCCGATGCTCCCTATGATCGCATGACCGAGCTGTGGGTGAAACCGGACGATATGTTCCGCCCCTCGCCGGACCCCGAGATCAGCGACCGCGAAGCCCAACTCGATTTCCCCGGCCCGCGCCGCTACATCAACATTTCCGCGACCCACCGCCGCTGGTTCGAGCGCCTGAAGGACAGTTCCTACGGCGAAGACGGCTACCCTTGGACCCGCCTCGGCTACACCTACGACTGGGGCAACACCAAGAGCGAAGTGGGCCTGAGCGAATTCGTCATTCGAAAAGGCGCCCAGGTCATCATCCGCTCTACCTGGACCACGGACGAATACTGCACCATGCCCAAAGACCCGCCTCCGGACGACTCAGCAGCCAACGCACAATAAGAAAAGCCGCCCAATGGGCGGCTTTTCTCGGTCCTTTCAAAAAAGTTATTCGGCT
>JAHJKV010000046.1 GCA_018822065.1 Pseudomonadota bacterium | reverse complement strand
CGCTGCTGGAGCCCGGACTGAGCAGTTTTGCCAATCCCCAGGAAGCCACCGGCTTGCTCGGACACGCCACCTCCCTGGCCGAGCTTCACGTGCAGGTACGCATCAACGGCGACATGCTGTTCCTCCAGGGCATGATGAAGCACCTGCTGGAAGAAGAGCGGCGCAAGCCCGGCACTGTTTTTGACTCGGCATTCATCGTTGGACAGACCACGGGAGTGGACGCGCTGATCGAATCTCTCGACCATACGGATTGGGCCGACATCGAGCGTGGCAGCGGCGTGGACAGGACCGTCATGGAGCAGGCGGCGGACATCTATCGCCAGGCAGGATCCTGCATTGCCACCTGGGGGCTGGGCATTACCCATCAGATGAATGGAACCCACACCGTGCGGCAGATTCTCAACCTGCTCCTGCTGCGCGGCAATATAGGCAGGACGGGAGCCGGAGCCTGCCCCATGCGCGGACACAGCAATATTCTGGGCATCCGTTCCATGGGCTGTGGCGAAAAGATGCCTGGAACGTTTTTGGATTCCCTGGAACAGCAGTTCCGGTTCACTGCCCCGCGCCGTCCCGGTCTGGGAGCCGTGCATGCCCTCAGGGCCATGCATCAGGGAGAGGCAAAGGTGTGTATTTCTTTGGGCGGAAACCTGGCTGCGGTTGCTCCAGACACCGGGTATGCCGCCCAGGCCCTGCGGACTGCCGACCTGACCGTGATGATTGCCACCAAGCTGAACCGCAGCCATGTGACCTGCGGCAGGACCGCGCTTCTTCTCCCCTGCCTCGGCCGAAGCGAAATCGATGCGCAGGACGGTGTCGTGCAGTACGTCTCTGTGGAAGATGCCATGGGAAATGTTCGCGCCTCCCAGGGGTGCTTGGAACCGGTGGCCCCTGGTATTTTGGGCAAGCCGCGCATTGTGGCAGAGATGGCTGGGGCCGTGTTGGGGGATGTGCCGGGGATTGAGTGGCGCGCATTGGCGGGCGACTATGGCCGTATCCGGGCCATGATCGAACGGACCGTTCCTGCCTACGCCGGTTTCGCGGGGCGACTCGACCGGCGGGAGCATTGTGCGGTTCCCAACCCGATCCGAGGTCGTGATTTTTCGGCCATCGGCGGCAAGGCCAAGTTTGCGCCTATGCCCGTTGCCCAAGACCATCCCGATTCCGATGCAGGATTTCGGCTCATGTCCATCCGCAGTCACGACCAGTTCAATACCACCATTTTCGGACTCGATGACCGCTACCGCAACATCCGCAATCAACGTCGGGTGGTCTTTATGAACGAGGACGACATGGAGGAACTTGGCATCGGGCCAGAGCAGGCCGTTGTCATCACCAGCCATCATGGTGGTCGCACCCTCAGTGCCCCTCCATTTTACGCCATTGCCCACGCGATCCCCAGGCGGTGCGCGGCCGTGTATTTTCCGGAGGCAAATGGACTGGTTCCCCGGGACCGCCTTGACGCGCAGACCGGCACTCCGGCCTACAAATTCATACCGGTCAGCATCGCGATTCATGTGGTTGATTCGAGGGGCTAAGGGCGCTGCGAATGCACGAAGGGGCAGTGTCTGGGCTTGGCAACACAAAGGAAGACAGGCATGTGGGACAGAGGCGGTACGTCATGAGCATCGCGTGATGGATCGTTCGGGGGCTGTTCGTGTTCCTGGCGATGGGGGCTGGAACAGGGTCGCTGGCCTGGTCGGGGCAGACCGAGCCCATGAGCAGGCCGAACAGGTCGCCGCGGCCGTGTGTGCCCATGACGATGAGGTCGACTCCCTCTTGCTCCGCCTCCATGAGAATTCGGCCCTTGACTTCGCCGCATACGATCTTGATTTGCACTCCTGCGATATGGGAGACGGTTTGACGGAAATCACTGCGCGCATCATGGTTGTCCCTTGTACCACTTTAGGGTGTTGGCAAGGCCCTGCATCAGAGTATGTGAGGGCGAGAATCCCGTGGCCCTCCTGAATTTGTTCCCGTCCCCGATGGATTTGGGGATGTCTCCTGGGCGAACTGGGCCAAACAGGACTGGGTGGTGGTTGTCTGTAAGTGTATTGATGTTCTCGGCAAGAGAAAGAATGTCGGCGTGTTTCCCGGTGCAGACGTTGAAAATTCCCCGGAGCGGATCGCAGGCACCTTCCAGTCCGGCGGCCAGCAGATAGGCCCGGACCGCGTCCTGCACGTAAATGAAGTCCCGTATTTGCGAACCGTCGCCGAAGACGGTGAGCGGTTCGTGCTTTGTTCCAAAGTGCATAAACCTGGAAATGACTCCTGAATAAGGGGACGAGGGGTCCTGTCGGGGGCCATAGATGTTGAAAAAGCGCAGGGAGCAACCAAATCCGGCATTCTCGATGTACCGGGAGCTGAGGAACTTCGTCCGCCCGTACGGGCTGAGGTGGCGGGTGTGCATGTCCGGTGCATTCTCCTGCAGTGGGAATGTCTCGGTATCCCCATACTCCGCAGCCGAACCAGCAAAGACGAAGGCAGAGCAACCGAGGTCGCGTGCTTCCTCGCATATTGCCCGTGTGACCACGTAGTTGAGGTGTAGGGTTTCCTGCTTATGGACCATGGAATAGGCCATACTGGCCACGGCGGCGAGGTGAAAGATGTAGTTTGGTTCAGGATAGTCCCGCCGCAGCCGTGTCGAAAAGCCTGGGGCCGCAATGTCCGCCTCATGAAAATGGAAGGCGGGGTTGGTGAGCGCGAGGCGCATGT
>JAHJKV010000450.1 GCA_018822065.1 Pseudomonadota bacterium | reverse complement strand
GCGAAATCGGCCAGAAGATTTCGGGTTTTGTCCACCTTCCATACCTGGGTGAGATGCGGGTTGTTTTCCAGGATGGGGGCGGAGCGGGCCTCGGTGAGGAAATGGATTTCGGCCTCTGGGTAGCGGCGGGCCAGCAGTTCCACCATGGCCGTGGAGATGACCACATCACCGATCTGCTTGAGCTGGCAGACCAGGATGCTGCGCGGGGTGAGGGTCGAGAGGTCGATGTCCATCATTCCTCCACCAACTCCTGGTAGACCGACTCGTAGGCGGCGGCGATTGTGCTCCAGTCGAAGGCCAGGGAGTGTTCCCGGGCGGCCTGGGACATAGAGTGGCGCAGGGGGGCATCGGCCAGCAGGGTGCCAACGGCTTCGGCCAGGGCCTCGGTGTTGTCCACCGGGCGGATCAGCCCTTGTGTGCCGTCGGTGAAAACCTCGCAACAGCCGGGGGCATCGGTGGTGACCACGGGCAGGCCAGCGGCCATGGCCTCGATGATCACCCTGGAAAAGCCTTCCAGGCGCGAGGGGAGCACGAAGAGGTCGGCCATGGCGTAGATTTCTAGCAATTCGTCCACCGGGAGTTCCAGGCGGGAGAGGTCCATGGCCGTGTTGTTTGCGCCGAGGCTTTTTATGGGCCGCACCTTGTCTGCCACGCCCGCGCTGAGTATGGCGGGATGCAGTTTTTCAGTCTGGCCGCCAACGACCAGCCAGCAGAAATCGAGCCCTCGGGAGATGAGCCGGGAAGCCATGGCAGGGATGAGGTCGAACCCTTTTTTTGCGTGGTTTCGGCCTACAGTGAGGATGACCGGGACATCCGGGGGGATGTTCCAGGCTTCGCGGATGGCGTTGCGGTCGCGGGGGGTCTGGAAACGAGTGGTGTTAACGCCGTTTGGCACCCGGCGGATGCGGGCGGGGTCCACGCCCAGTTCGTGCTGGAGTGTGGCCAGACTCTCAGTCATGGCGATGATTCGGTCCATGCCTGTGAGTCCCTGGACCACTTTGTCAGCCAGGGCGGGGTTGCTGCGCATGCCGTAGCTGTGGTTGGGAGCGATTTGGACATCTTCTCCGTAGTTGCGCAGCACCTTGGGCGCGTGCACCCGGAGGGTGGCAAAGGCTTCGGGGTAGGCACCCATGGCCTGCCAGACAGCGTAGTTGTGGCGCTTCTGCTCGCGGGCGAGGTACCATTGCAACAGCCAGGGTGCGCGTTTGAGCACCGAGTGGGTGCAACGGATCATGGGCCGGGTTTCAAAGGGCAGATTTTGATAGAACGGGGAGCGTTTGCGCAGTTCGCGGTGGGGCAGGTAGAGGCAGACCTCGTGGCCGCGCCGGGCCAGGGTCTTGAAGAGATTGTAGGTGAAAATCTCATAGCCCCCAGCCTTTGCGAGGGATTCGAAGATGGTTCCTGCGATGCGCATGGCTTTACTTTTTCGGATTTGGTCCGGACACCAGCGTGGTGCGTTTGGACAACGAGAGGAGTAATGTAAAAATGGACGGTTGTCACCCGCAACGGAGCAGGTGTGCATGAAAAAAGGCTTCGATTGAATCGAAGCCTTTTTTTTTTCGTGGTGCCCGGAAGAAGAATCGAACTTCCACTCCCTTTCGGGAACATGGTCCTGAACCATGCGCGTCTACCCCGAATAGGGGGGCTGGAAAGAAAGAGTTATGCCTTTACCAGGATCATGTTGAAGGCGTCGCCATGCGGGTATTCCATGAGTTCCTGGATGCGCCATTTGGACCAATCGTCCAGATTGTCATACTGCGCACCCCATTGGCCCGGAATGGTGGTTCGTTCGGTGGGCATGCCTTGGGAAAGCATGTGCGCGACCTTGAGGCCACTTTTTTCCACAAGATCCTTGATGTCCCACACTTCGTAGTCTCGTTCGCAGGGGTGGCAGAACTGGTCCACCCAGGGGTGCCAATGTTCGCTTTCAGGTCCATCAATCCAACCCCAGGACGGTCCCCAGGGAGCGATCCGAACTTCCTGGCCGGAAAACTTCCCCAATGATTTTTTCAGCATTTTGATGGCATCAGAGATGGATGTATGGGTGAGGTGCCAGAGGAAGTCCCGCTTCTTTGTCGTGCCGAGGGCGCGGGCCTGCATGAGTCCCTGGTACAGTTCCAGCCTGTGCAGGTGGTTGGAGCGGTCTGGTTCCAACAGGTCGAGGATTTCCTTGATGCAAAAACGAATCTTGTCCCGGTAGTAGCCATATACGTGAAATAGAAAGTATCCATCGTCTGTCATCTGTTCACGCAGGAGTGTCATGGCGAGGATCGGGTCGGCGCAATGATGAACGGTGCCGGTGGCACACACGATGTCGAAGGGTTTACCGACAAAAGGGAGTGGTTCAAGGTAGCTGCCCTGTTTGAGTTCGGCCTGGATTCCCCTGGAGGAGATTGCCTGCCGGGCCATCTCAAGCGATGTGTTGGAGAGATCGACACCGTAATCTTTTCATTCGGGGTAGAGCATGTGGGCTGCGATGATGTTGACGCCGGTACCGCAGCCAGCGTCAAGGAAGCGAAGGTTTCCGCATCGGTCCAGGTCCTCCTTGATAGGCTGAAGGAACCAGTCGAAGCATTTTTTGTAGGTGTGGCTTGGTCCGGGGTAAGGCACAGATTCATACATGGCCCTTACGGAATCTTCATCAACACGTTTTGTGGACTCGTTTTGAACGTTGTCGTATTTGGAATTGGAGTAGGTTATTGTCGTCTCCTCAAGTGAATTGATGTGATTGAATACTCCATTGTGGTCTGGATGTAAAAGCGGATGATTCAATTGAATTGGATCACGAGGTCCCGGTGGTACTGTTCAATGGGATGAAGCGTGAAGACGATTTTGAGACCGGCCCCCAGGGGAAATGTGTTTTCTGCCAGTGTGATTGACAGGTTCGCGGGTTGGAACGTACAGAGCCAAGGTTCACTTTTGAGGGATCCCTGGTTATACAATTTTTGAAATTCGAGTCTGACATGTGCGGAATTTGCGTTTGGGCGAGTGTGAAGGGTGCGGTTGATGGCGACCGGCTTGGGAGAGCTCTTGAGTTGTTGCGCCATCGTGGCCCGGACAGTCGAAACCTGTATCTGTGGGATGAGAATCGCAGCATGCGCTATGCGTCGGGCACGCGCGGTGGGCCGGAAACAGAGGGATTTCGGGTAGGGCTCGGACATGCCCGGCTCTCCATCATCGACCTTTCTGCCGAAAATGATCAGCCTTTTCTTTCGGATGACGGGGCAAGGTCGCTGGTGTATAATGGCGAAATATATAATTATATTGAACTTCGCCAAGGTTTTGGTGATGCGAGATTTCGTACTCAGGGCGACACCGAGGTCCTGCTCCGGTTGCTTGAGCGTGAGGGGATTGAAGCCGTTCGCCGCATGAACGGCATGTGGGCTTTTGCCATGTTTGACGCCAACCAGCGCAAGATTGTCCTTTCTCGCGATCG
>JAHJKV010000449.1 GCA_018822065.1 Pseudomonadota bacterium | reverse complement strand
TGCAGTTCTTCCAGGGACAGGGCCAGGGTGTTGGCCCGCGAAAAATCGGTCATCTCCTGGTCGGTCATCCGGGACAGGGGGATGATGGCCACCTCGTCCGAGGCCAGGCCCGTGACCCGGGCGGCCTTGGCCTCGAACCCGGGATCGGTCTTCCACTGCGCCGCGCTTTTGTATTCGTAGCGCTGGATGAGTTCGTTGGCCAGGAGGTCCTTGGCGATGGAATCGGTCAGTTTATCCGTCAGGGGCGTGGCAGGATCCTGGGTGATGAGGTATTGCCTGGAGGTGTAGACCGTGACCTTTTTGGCCTCGGCTTCTTCCATGCCAAGGACCAGGGTCACGGCTTCTCTGGCGGTGCGGCCTTCGTTGTCGGTCACGCCAGGGCGGAAGCCTACTTCCAGGATGTAGTCGAAGTCGCGGGCCAGGGGGATGGTGGAAACCTCGTGCAGGACAGGGTCGCTCAGGGCGTCCTTGGTCAGCAGGTCGTCAATTTGGTGCTGGTCGAGCCCTTCGACGGTAAAGACGTTTACGATGCGCACGTCGGCCACGGCGAGGCCAAGCTCGTTTTTGATCTTGCGGGCGACTCTTTCGCCTAAAACGTCACGAACGTGGGTCCGCAGTCCCACCAGCACTCGGCACAGCATGGCTGTCTCCTCGCGGTTGTTGTTGTCTTGGAAAACTTATTTTTCTCTGGCCAGCACGAAATCGGCGGCCTGTTCCAGCACATTTTTTTCCAGCCCGTCAGGGAAAAATGCAAGGGCTGTCTTGGCTTTTAAGATATAATCCGCAGCCTCCTGTCTGGTGGCGGCTGCGTAGCCCTTCTCGTCCACGGTGGCCAGGATCGAGTTGATTTCCTGGTCGGTCAGGGTGCTTTCGCGCAGCTTGGCCAGCAGGCTGGCGGCCTCGGACCCATCCATCTGCTCCAGCAGTAGGATGAGCGGCAGGGTGACCTTGCCCTCGCGCAGGTCGCCGCCAACGGCCTTGCCCGTGTTTTCAGTCCGGGAGACGTAGTCCAGGGCGTCATCAACAAGTTGGAAGGCGATGCCCAGGTTCAAGCCGAAGGCTCCGGCAGCATCTTCGGCGGCAGGGTCGTCGGTGGCCAGGACCGCGCCGCAACAGCAGGCGGTTTCGATGAGCTTGGCGGTCTTGCCGATGATGATGTCCAGATAGGTCTGCCGGTCCACCTCCGGGGTGCCCAGGGTGGCAATCTCCATGACTTCGCCCGTGGCCGTGGCCATGATGCCCTCGGCCAAGAGCCAGGAAATCCGGGCCTTACCGTAGCTCGCACCCAGTTGGTTGGCCAGAGCAAGAAGCACGTCGCCGGACAGGATGGTCTCGTTGACGCCAAATTTCAGATGGGCGGCACGGGTGCCCCGGCGTAGTTCCGCGCCGTCTAGGACGTCGTCATGGAGCAGGGTGGCGGTGTGCAGCATTTCCAGGGCGCAGGCCATGGGCAGCAAGTTCGTCTCGGCACACCCAAGGGCTCTGGCCGTGGCCATGGTCAGGATGGGTCGGATACGTTTGCCCCCACCCAGGAGCACATGGGCGGCCACCTGCTGGACCAGACCGTCCAACTTAGCCGTCTCTGACTCAAGAAATCTATTTATTCCAGGAAGTTCTTTTGAGAAGTAGGTTTTGAGTTCGATCATGTGGTGTGGTGGTTGCAGTGTTCTCAAGCCCGACGTGAGGGACTGTACTAGGCATTGTCGCGAAGGTCTAGCCTGGGCAGGTCTTCTCCTGGAATTGTCATTGATTGGTTTCCGGGCTGCAGCAGGTCAGGCGGGTTCGGTCTGGATCAGTTGAGGGAGCAACTGGCGCATGGCCTCACCCAGGGCAGAGAAGCTTTTGGTGACGGCCCAGTGTTCCGGGTCGCGGGAGCCCACCAGATTGGAGATGGTCCGGACCTCAAGCAGGGGAATGTGCCGCAGTCGACATGCATAGGCCAGGGCAAACCCTTCCATGTTTTCGATGGCCGCCCCGTAGCGTTTGCGCAGGTGGCCTGCGCGCTCCGGGGTGGCTGTGACCGTGCTCACCGTCAAGCTCACGGCTCGTTCCCAGGGGAGGGGCAGGGTGACGTCGAGGTCAGCAGCACTGGTGTCGGGGGCAAGGTCCAGCCGGTCCCAGACCGGAGCGCCGTCGATTTCGGTCAGGGGGAATTTGAGGCCTTGGGGATCCACTCGGTCCGGGAGGCCCAGGCCATATTCTGGCCAGATCTCCATCTCGACCAGGCAGGTCGCGCCCAGGGCGACCCGACCCAGGTCGAAGCTGCCGGCCAGTCCGGCGTTTAGCACGCGGGAAACGGGATGTGTAGCCAGGGTTGCTCCCAGATGCAGGGCAGCGTTGATGACGCCCACGCCGCAGACCAGGAGCAGGACCTCGGTCCCGGCACAGGGCCAGGGCAAAGGCTCACCCTGAATGAGGTCGGGCAGGGGGGCTATGCCGCCCAGAGCGGCACGCATCTCCTGGACAGTGGCCGTGACAATGAGCAGCATGCGGTTACAGTCGCCAGTACAGGAAACCTTCGGCCTCCAGTTCGGCGGGGTTGAAGAAGCCCTTGACGTCGATGATCAGGGCATTGGCCGGATCGCGGAACCAGGATTTGATCTCGCGCAGCCGGAGCTTTCGGTAGTCGTTGTGGGAGACGGCCAGGACCAGGGCATCCAGCTTCCGCAGTTCGCTGAGCTCGACCAGTTTGATGCGGTATTCCTCCATGGCCTCGGCGGGATCGGCCATGGGGTCATGGACCAGTACCTTGACCCCGAAGTCTTCAAACTCGTCGACGAGGTCCACGGACCGGGTGTTGCGCAGGTCGGGCACGTTTTCCTTGAAGGTCAGGCCGAGCAGGCCCACCCGTGCGCCGCGGACTTTCATGTCCGCCCGGATGAGCCATTTGATGGTGGAATCCACCACAAATTTACCCATGGAGTCGTTGATGGTCCGTCCGGCCAGGATCACCTGTGGGTGCAGGCCAAGTGCCTCGGCCTTGAAGGTCAGGTAGTAGGGGTCCACGCCGATGCAGTGGCCGCCAACCAGACCAGGACGGAAGGGCAGAAAATTCCATTTCGTACCAGCCGCTTCCAAAACTTCCAGGGTGTCGATGTTCATGCGGTCGAAGATGGTGGCCAGTTCGTTCATCAGGGCGATGTTCAGGTCGCGCTGGGTGTTTTCGATAACCTTGGCCGCCTCTGCCACCTTGATGGAGGAGGCGCGATAGGTGCCAGCTGTTACCACGCTGGAATAGACTTGGTCGAGCAGGTCAGTCACGGCAGGGGTCTGTCCTGCCACCACCTTGACGATGGTTTGCAGAGTGTGCTCCTTGTCGCCGGGATTGATGCGTTCCGGCGAATAGCCCACAAAGAAGTCCTTGCCACAGGTGAGCCCGGACTGCTCCTCCAGGATGGGGACGCAGATTTCTTCGGTCAGACCGGGATAGACCGTGGATTCGTAGACCACCACCGAGCCGGGGGAAAGCTGCTGGCCGACGGTTTTGCTGGCCGAGCGGACCGGAGTCAGGTCCGGAGAACGGAACTTGTCGATGGGGGTGGGGACGGCGACGATGTGCAGGTGGCACTCGGAGAGTTCTTCCGGCAAGCAGGTAAAGCGCAGCTTGGCTGCCCTGAGGGTGGCCTCTTCTACCTCGCCGGTGCGGTCTTCGCCGCGCTCCAACTGGGTCACGCGGTTCGTGGAAATGTCGAATCCCACCACCTCGAAGTGTTCCGAGAGGGCAACGGCCAGGGGGAGGCCCACGTATCCAAGACCGACAACGGAGACCCGGGCGGTGCGTTCTTTCAGTTCCTTGAATGTGATCATCTGTTTCTCCGCTGGTAGACAATCGGGTGCAGCCCGGCTACCATATTATCTATGCAGTTCAATTCTTCGCTTTTCGTCACTGCTCTCGGTCTGGCTTTTGTCATCGAGGGGGTGCCGTATTTTCTGTTTGCCGAAAAAATGCCCCGGTTTCTGGCGCTTCTGGCCGGGCAGGGGTCGAAGCCGCTTCGGTTCATGGGACTCATTGCCATGCTTGCCGGTTCCCTGCTGATCTGGCTTGCCAGCAGCTAGCCTTCCTTCTCTGCGATATGTGCGTAAACGATGCCCGAGAGCATGGGCAGGTGGAACACCCGTGTGAAACCGGCGTCAATCAGTTCCTGGGCCAGCCTTCGTTCGTCCGGGAAGGATTTGATGGTGTCTGCCAGGTAGCGGTAGGCACTTGAATCCCCGGAGACGACCTTGCCGATGAGCGGCAAGAGCTTGTCCAGATAGAAATTGTAGACCCCTTTCCAGACCCGGCGCGAACCTGTGCCAAATTCCAGAATACAGAAACGGGCTCCTGGCTTGAGCACCCGCAGAACCTCGGCATAGCATTCTTCCCGAGGCAGGATGTTGCGGATGCCAAAGGCAATGGTAGCCCCGTCCATGGAGTTGTCCGGCAGGGGCAGCAATCGGCCATCGGCCTGGACGGGCTGGATGCGTCCTTCCCGTTTGCCCTGAACCTTGCGCCTAGCCCCCTGGACCAGCATGGGCCTGGAAAAATCGAGGGCCAGCACTTGGACTGACGGATATTGGCGCAGCAGTTCTGTGGAAACGTCCATGGTGCCTGCGGCAAGGTCCAGCACCAGACCGTTTTCTGCCGGGCGCACGTGGCGCACCAGACGGTAGCGCCAGACATGGTCCTGGCCCAGGCTCAGGGCGTGGTTGAGAAAGTCATACCAACGGGCAATGCGTCCAAACATGGCCGCAACCTTGCGGCCATGGGCCTTCTCGTCAGCTGCGGGCTGAAGGGCCATGGACTAATCGTCTCCGTCTTCGGTTTCAGCCTGTTCCGCCGTGTTCACCGTGTCGAGCACGGATTGATAGATGATCTGGAAATGCTCGGAAAAGTTGGCAGGCGAGATTCGGCCAACCTCGATGAACTTGATGACCACTTCCTTCGCCACTTGCAAGACGTTTTTATCTACCTTGTCCATACATCCTCCAATACAGTTGAAAACCCGCCCGGTGGGAAATGGCCCCGACCCACATGGATCGTAGCCCGGGCGGGAAACGAAGGTAGCCGAGAAGACCACCCTCGATTTTTGCGTTTTGTAGCATGAGCCGTCAGTGGAGTCGAGATGGGATCCACCATGAAAAAAGGGCCTGTGTTTTAACACAAGCCCTTTTTTTAGTTGATGTTTTGCGTCAGTCGGCGAGGTCGTCAGCCAGGGCCGCGATCTCTTCGCGGATGATCTGGGCCGCAGCGCGCGCCACTTCGTCCTGAATCAGGGTCTCCAACTGGTCCATGCGGTCTTCAAGGGCGTTGATGCGCGAGAGCAGTTCGGGGTCTGAGGCCGGGGTGATGTCCAGATCAGGGGTTTCGGCAGGAGCCTCAATCTCGGTCAGCAGCACGTCTACGTCAACATCCAGGTCCACACCCTGGTCCATCTCGTCGTCTTCCATGGCCGCGGCCATGTCCACGTCGAGGGGGGCGACATCGGCATCGTCATCGATGTCGGAAATATCGAGGTCCACGGTGTCGAGCAGGTCGTCAATCTCTTGGGATTCATCGGTTTCACCCATGTCTAGATCGTCTCCCAGCGTGAGCATGTCGGGGTCCATCTCCAGTGGGGTGGCAGATGCCTGTTCGAGGTCATCGGCGCTCAGACTTTCCATAGCGATTTCTGCATCGCTGATGGCTTCTTCGGTCGCGTCGAGATCAAAACTGTCAAGGCCGTCGTCAAGATCGTCGCCAAGGGTTGCGTCGAGGTCTAGTTCGTCGTCGATGGTAACAGGCTCAACTGGGGCTGGGTCGTCGAAATCGTCACCAAGCAGATCGCCGAGGTCCAGTTCATCATCCACGTTATTTTCGGCCGTGGAGGGTTGGACGGAAGTGACGAGATCGGCTTCCTCGTCCAGGTCAGTCAGAAGTTCAAGATCGCCGTCCTCAGTTGCATCGTCGGCAGTGTCGATGAGCAGGTCGTCGCCGAGGTCGAGGTCGTCGTCAAGGTCGGCATCCAGAGGGTCGCCGGTTTCGTCGCCTTCAAGGTCGACCTCGCCGCCATTGCTGCTCAGGTCGCCGAGGTCGAGGGACTCCAGTTCATCTTCCGCTTCAGGTGCGGCCATTTCAAGCTGGTCCACTTCGGCGACTTCGTCCAACAGGGCGTCGATGTCGTCATCCGCGCCGGAGGGTTCATCTGCCGGAGCATCGTCGGCGAGCAGAGCATCCAGTTCATCCATGGAGTCGGTGCTGTTGGTGGTGTCCGATTTAACTCCTTCAGCAAGCAGGGATCCGAGGTCGAGGGCGTCATCGTCGTCACTGTCGTCGGCCAGAAGGGCGTCAAGGTCATCGTTGTCGGTTGCAGCCTCCCCTTCTTCGATCACGTCATCGAGGGAAAGAAAAGCTTCCTCTTCCTCCTCTTCGATCACGTCATCGAGGACCAGGGCGTCTCCCTCCGGCTCTTCGCTGGTTTCAGCAAGATCGTCCAAGATCAACGCGCCCTCGTCATCGCCACCGTCATCGTCGGCTTCGACGAGTTCGTCGAGCATCAGGGCATCATCGTCATCCATGTCGTCGAGGATGTCGGGTTCGTCATTGGTGGCAACGCCCATGTCGGGGGAGTCGGAATCGTTGGAATCGTCAGAAATGTCATCAAGAGAGAGGATGTCATCATCGTCGTCGGTGAGTTCGTCAAGGGAGAGGACATCGTCATCGCTGTCCGGGATGTCGGGCGCGTCCAAATCCTCCGAGAAGAGTTCTTCAAGCTCTTGCTCAAAGGTCATGTTCACGGATGAGGCGTCCAAGTCGTCCTTTTTGTCACTGCCTATGAGATCGGACAATTCATGGAGATCATCGTCGGAAGCGGTCGGGGTCATGCGTCCACCCTTGTTAGTGGTTGGAAAAAGGGGGCTGCGAGCAGCCCCCTTTTACGAAGACCTAACTTACTTCTTGGTGTGGCAGTCGTTGCACTTGGTCGGGCCCTTCTTGGCGGTCTTGTGACAGCCATTGCAGGATTGTTCAGCCTTGGAGTGGAAAGCCTGGTAGTAACCATCGGCCTTCTTCTTGCCTTCCTTGCTGGTGTCAGCATGGCACGTGGTGCACTTCATGTCCTTGCTTTCTGCGGTCTTGTGGTGGCAGTCCTCACACTTCTGGGCAGCGTGTGTGGAGTGGTTGAACATGATGGGAGCGTACTTGGCGCCGTCGGCGGGGTACTTCATCTCAAGTCCGTCACCTGGGGCATCGGCGGCGGAGACCATGGAAACAGCAAACACGCCCAACAGGGCGGTGATCATCAGGGCGATCAACAGAGACTTTTTCATCCTAAAAATTCCTCCTTTTCAACAAACAAACCGTTACACTCTTCAAACCTCAGCGTTACTCAATGCCAGCCTCTTCTGTCAAGCAATCTGTCTCAACTGGCTGACAAAAAGAACAATTGATCCTGTCCGGACAAAAGTCGTGAAAAAGGCTCACCGGCCACCCCCAACATCGTATTTGTCGTGGTAGCCTCTGGGGGTGAGCATATGTCCACCGACGACCCGAGTCGTTGAATTGCCTATGATGACGATGGTCTGCATGTCGACCAAGTTGACGTCGAGGGTGGCGAGAGTGGCGATCGATGCGAGTTGTCCGGGGCGAAATGCGCGGCCCACGATGCCCACAGGCGTGTCAGGACTGCGGTGACCCCCGATAATTTCAAGGGCTGCTTCCAGGTGACCGGCTCTTTTTTTCGAGCGAGGGTTGTAGATGGCGATGACGAAATCCGCATCGGCTGCGGCGTCGAGTCGTTTGGCGATCTTCTCCCAAGGCGTGAGCAGGTCCGAGAGGCTCACGGCGGCAAAATCATGCATCAGGGGTGCGCCGAGGATGGCCGCAGCGGCGCAGAAGGCGGGGACTCCCGGCACTACGTCGAAATCGACGGACTCCAGCAGGCCCCTGGTATCGAGGGCTTCCAGCACCAGTCCGGCCATGGCGTAGATGCCAGGGTCGCCGGAGCAGACCATGCATACGTCACCTCCGGCCTGGGCCTCGTCCACAGCCAGGTTCACCCGTTCCACCTCGCCCATCATGCCTGTTGAGAGCACTTTCTTGCCCTGGAGGTGCACCGCTTCCACGAGGTCGATGTAGCCCTTGTAGCCCACCACCACCGTGGCGTTCTCTAGGGCGGTTCGGGCCAGGGGCGGCAGTAGGCCGGAGTCTCCCGGCCCGAGTCCTACGACAGCGAGACGGCCACGGCGCATGTCACCCTCGGGGTTTTGTTTTTGGGCACGAGCAGCGTGCCCCCCTGGCTCGCCAGCAGCGCCGCCGCCTCACACACCGAGTCCACGCCCATATGGTGCCGCACCAGGGCCGAGGGCTTGGTTCCCTGCGCCCCGTTCAACTGGTCCTTGTTGAAATAGTCGATATCCACCCCCAAGGTTTGAGCCGTATC
>JAHJKV010000448.1 GCA_018822065.1 Pseudomonadota bacterium | reverse complement strand
TCTACTGGGTGCAAAATACCTCGCACGCCGAACTGGTCAGCTCCCAGATAGCCTTCAACGGTCTGGACAACACCGACCGGGTCACTGGCGGCCAACTGGCAGCCTACTTCAACTTCCGCGACAGCTTCATCGGCAAGTACCGCGACAAGCTGGAAGCCTTGACCGAAGCCCTGATCTGGGAAGTGAACCGTAGGTCCAGCCAGGGTATGGGCCTGCAGAATTTCGAGGGTGTGACCGGGACTTATTCTGTGAAGGATACCACCCGTGCTCTGGGTTCGGACACGGTGGGCCTGGCCTTTTCTTCCAGGCTCCAGTCAGGCTCGTCCACCTTGCATATTTTCAATTCCGCCACCGGGCTCCAGGCTTCGGCTGCGGCCCTGGACTTCAGCACCGCCGCTGGCCAGCAGAATTTCAACCCGACCATCCATACCCTGGAGGATGTGCGCGATGCCATCAACCGGGCGCATCCCAGCTACCTCACGGCGTCCATCGTGAACAATGCCATTCACATCGAGGCTGCCGAGGGCTATGAACTGGCCTTTGGGGCGGATTCCACGGGATTGTGGGCCGGGCTCGGGGTGAACACCTTCTTTGAGGGGGACACCACCCAGACCATCGCGGTGAACACGCAGATCAGCCAGGAACTCAATTATCTGGCAACGGGACATGTGAACGGCGGGGGTGAGGCCAATGCTGGAGACAACACAACCGCCCTGGCCATCGGGGCCTTGCAGGACTTGAATATTTCCATCACCACGGTGCAGGAAGGAACGACACAGCAAACCTTGCTGGAATATTACAATGGTCTGGTGGGCAACATTGGTGCTGACCGCAATTCGGCGAAGTTCAACCATGAATACACCAAGACTCTGGCCGAAGACCTGAACGACAAGCAGCAGGAAGTTTCCGGCGTGAACCTGGACGAGGAAATGGCCAACCTGATCCGCTTCCAGCATGCCTACACCGCAGCCGCGAAGCTCATCACCACGGCGGACCAGATGCTGCAAACGCTTATTTCGATGAAGTCCTAGGGGGAACAGCATGAGAGTTTCACAATCGATGCTCTTTGATCATTACGTGACGAACATGAACACGTCACTTTCGAGCCTCCTGGAGCTGAACCTCAAGGCGCAGACCCAGAAGGTAATCAACCGCCCCTCGGATGATCCAACGGGCATGGAACGTGTCCTGAGCCATAGGGACTCCATCCGGCAGTTGGAACAGTATCAGGAAAATCTGAATACGGCCAAGGGCTGGCTCGGGCGTGCCGACTCCACCCTGCTCCAGCTCGATACCCTGATCATCCGGACCAAGGAACTCGCCACCCAGGCCGCCACAGGCACCTATGACGCCAACAACCGGCAGCAGATCAGTTATGAGGTCCGCTCCCTGTTCGAGCAGATGGTTGAGATGGCCAACATGGAATATGAGGACAAGTCCATCTTTGCCGGACACAAGACCGATACCAATGCCTTTGAACAGGCATTGTGGATGACCACCAACGACCAGGACCTGACCAACTCGAACAGTTTTCGAATCGAAGGTGATTCCGATAAGACCGTGCTGGTGCAGTTTTATGACACCTCCGGCGCGGCCCAGCCGGGCGACGCAGTGACCTTCAACTCCGGCAACGTGGGGGTTCGCTACACCACTGACGGAGGAACCACCTGGAAGACCGACGGAACGGTCTCCGGCATCGGAGCCACAGGCGAAGTCACCGTGAACCTGGTCAGCGCCGGGGCTGCCATCGTGTTCGAGGGGGTGACGGCCACCACGTCCATCAAGGCCAACTCCACCACGGACATGGATGATGAATCCGGCACGTGGGCTTGGTTGCGCCCAACCGCCATCTACAAGGGCGACGACAAGGACGCGGTTTCGGTGGATTTCTACGGCCAGTCCAATATTTCGGCCACGGCCGCGGGTAGTTTCAACAAGCACAACGTGGTGGTTCGTGTGGACAACACCACTGCCGTGACCATGGCGGAAAAGATAAATTATTCCTATTCCCTGGACGGTGGCATCACCTGGACGACCGGCAACACGACCACGCCGGACGCCACTTCCAACGGCGCCATCCTGACCATTCCCACCGGAGGCACCCTGACCCTGTCCTCCAATGGCGGCAACACCTTGAATCCCGGTGCTCAGTTCGTGATCCGGCCCCGCACCTCGGATATCGAGATAGACATTTCCGTGGACGAACAGGTGCGGCTGAACAATGTGGGCAAGGATATCTTCGGCGGCCTCTGGCAGAACCCGGATTCCGTGCTCGCAGGAAAGGGGGCAAGGGTGGGCATGAGCTCGTCCAACACCTCTGTGGCCTTTGAGAGTGGCAATAAGGCCATGACATATTTCGGGTCCAATGCGGCCTATTCCAAGAACCTGTTCGAGACCATGGGCAACCTCATCGGCTTTCTGGAAACCAATAATCAGGAAGGGGTGCAACGGGCTCTTGAAAATCTCAATCGGTCCCAGCGGCAGGTCCTGAATGCCGCCGCCGACGTGGGCGGGCGGGAACACCGCGTCGAGGTGGCCATCTCCCTGGTGGACACCTTGAAGCTCAACGAGAAGGAGCGGTTGTCCGGGGTTGAGGATGCGGACGTGTCCGAACTCATGACGCAGATCACCCAGCAGCAGATCGTCTACGAGTCCGTGTTGCGGTCGACGTCGCTGATCATGAACTTGAACCTCATGAAGTACATCTAGGCCTCCTAGGCAGGTATGCCAGACAGGCACAGTCTTTACTTTCCCTGTGGGCTGGGGTAGTTCATGATCGCTGGCCTCAAGCCAGATGTGACTGGACAACGACTACTGACGATATTTATGGAAAAGACATGTTAATACTCACCCGGAAACCCGGAGAAAGCCTTTACCTGGGCGATGACATCAAGCTCAAGGTGCTTTCCGTTCAGGGCAAGCAGATCAAGATCGGGCTGGAAGTGCCCGACGATCTGACTGTGTACCGGGAAGAGGTGTACCTCAAGATCAAACAGGAGAACGAGCAGGCGCTGGAATGTTCGGACTCTGACCTCATGCAGGCGGCATCGTTATGGCGGAAGAAGGAAAGCGAGTAATCAGGACCCGGTTGGGGGAACGCGAGATCTCTGAAGAGGGGATCATCCGCTTTCCGCGTGGTCTCATCGGCTACGAGGACAAGCGCGAGTTCGTGCTCATCCAGATGGCCGACGACTCTCCGTTTTTGCTGTTGCAGAGCCTGGACGACCCTGCTCTGGGGCTCCTTGTTGCCGATCCCTATCCGTTTCTGGCAGACTACCAGGTCAAACTCGAAGAGATAGAGGAGCGATTGCTCGGGGCCAAGCGGCCCGAAGATATAGCGGTTCTGGTCACAGTGACCATACCAAAAAACGAACCGCAAAAGACGACGCTCAACCTCACTGGACCTATTGTGATGAACACCGAGGCCAGAATCGGCCTCCAGGTCCCGCAGGTTGATGCAACGTATCCTCCGCGGTTTCGTCTCGTGGACGGCGGCGCGTAGCCGCTTTTTCGTTCTTCCCGAATCCTCTCCTTACGTCCTGTTCATCAGCTGCATGTCATCGCGCAGCAGGTTGGTGGCGGCCTTCTTCAGGTCGGGCTTATAGGTGCCGTTCTTCACCCTTTCCTTCAGCTCCTTGACCTTTTCCTGGCGCACGTCAGGGGCTTGTCCAGCCTCGGCGAGCGCGGTGCCACGCAACTTGGCTTCACTGGAGAGCGAAACCGTGTCGCCGTTGGAACTGGACTGATGTGCATCAGTTCGTCCCGCAACTTGCGGCTTGACACCCTCAGCAACCTTCCGATTGGTGTAAGGGTTTAGATTCCCAACATTCTTGATGTCCATGACATCCTCCCCGATGGCAATTTTAGAGCATGGTCTCATCTACTCGTGCCAGGGTCAACTCCCATAACAATTGCATGATGCGGCTCTTCTCGTCCCCCCGGATCTCAATTGGTCCGACAGGTGTCTCCTTCAATATCAGCACCTCTCCTAGGTCCAGCGGGTATTCGAACATGATGTGCGCTCCCACTTCCCGCTCCAGGACGTCCATGATTTCCAGGAGGACGGGGTTTTCGGACCCGTTCACGATGAGGTTTTCAATGATCTCCGTGGCAACCCGGCTGACCAACTCCCGACGCCGTGCCGCCTTCGAAATATTATCCTGTCCATGTGCCCCCAAGAGCGCCCGGCGGAATCGCTCCAGCCGCTTTGCGCTGGTGAGCTGCCTCCCGTAGGTACGCAGCATCTTTTGGACTATGGCTGGACTAGTATTCACTAAATAAACTCCTTCTTAATGAATATATCGTCGTTGCAGGAAATAACTTTAGGGGTAAGGAGGAAAAAAAATGAAAAAAGTTTTTGCCCAGGTGCCCGGTTTGATGATGCTTGAGATATACTTTGCATGTTTTCAGCATGTTGGGTACTATCGACTCCACCATGAACGGAGCAAACTTTTTTTGAGGAAATATGACTGAAGACCGGGTGAATTCCAAGCCTATCGGCAGCGTGTTCGTTGTTGCCAAGGGCGACAAAGAACAGGCCTGTGCCCTTGGGCGGGAGGTCTGTACCTTCCTTGAAGGGCTCGGTGTTGCAACGGTGATGTGCCATCATGTCGCCGGAGCCGGCACCTGTCTGGCGGACGGTGCCCGGCAGTCCTTTGACCTGGCCCTGGTTCTCGGCGGGGATGGAACCTTTATTTCCGCCGCACGGCAACTGGCCGAGCCCGGCATCCCGCTCATGGGGGTGAACCTGGGGCAGGTCGGGTTCCTGACCGAGCTTTCCCCGACGGACTGGCGCGAACGGCTGCCCGCCGTGATTGCAGGGGGCTACGACATCACCCCTCGACTGGTGCTTGATTATCAGGTCTTGCGGGATGGAAAACTGTTGCACCAGGGATTGGCTGTGAACGATATCGTCATCTCCCGCGGGGTGTTGGCCCGGCTCATCCGACTTGGCGTTTCCTACGATGGCCGTGCGGTCATCTCCATGCGCAGCGACGGCATCATCGTGTCCACGCCCATAGGGAGCACCGCCTATGGCTTCTCGGCTGGGGGGCCTCTGCTGGCCCCGGGCGTTCCCGCCTTCAGCCTGGTCCCCATCTGCCCCTTCCTCAACGGGTTGCGCCCCATGGTGCTCCCTGCGGACAAGCGCCTGGAGATCGAGGTTCAGGGCGAACCAGGTGATGTGTCCATCACCGAGGATGGCCGGGCCATCGTGAACCTGCAGTCTGGCGATGTGGTGGCGGTGGAGCGCTATGAGCATGACCTGCTCCTGGCCGAGACCGGACAGGTATCCTTCTTTGATAAGCTCAAGACCAAGGAATTTTTGTTGGAGAGATAGCATGGCCAAACTTCCGCATTTCACTTCCGCCCTGGACATCCGCTTCGGCGACAGCCCTGAACTGGATGCCATGTT
>JAHJKV010000006.1 GCA_018822065.1 Pseudomonadota bacterium | reverse complement strand
TGCCGGTGCTCAAACGAGTCGACCACGACTTACGCACCGCTATTTGAGAGGTCCTGATGCGCTCCATCCTTCTGGCGCTCATCGATTTTTATCGCAAATGCCTCTCGCCCCTGAAGCCGAGTTGTTGCCGTTTCACGCCCACCTGTTCGCAGTACGCGCGTGAAGCCGTCATCCTCCACGGTGCCTTCTGGGGCTTTTTGCTCGCTGTGTGGCGCATTCTTCGCTGTCACCCATTCTGCCATGGCGGGTATGACCCCGTCCCCGCCGTCCCCTTCGGCGGCAAACCAAAAGCGAGTACTATTCCATGGAAACCAAACGCCTGATTCTGGCCCTGGTCTTGACCTTCGCCGTCTTTTTCGGATGGCAGTATTTTTTCCCTCCCGCCAAGGTCCCGGCTCCGACCACGGAACAGACCTCCCCGGCGCAGTCCGCCAGCCAAGCGGCAACCAGCACCACGACCAGCTCCGCCCCCGTCGCCGCTGGTGAGATCGTCGCGTCCGAGGGCAAATCCGTCACCATCACCACCCCGCTCTACACCGCCGTGTTCAATACCCAGGGCGGCCTGATGGAGAGCTTCAAGCTCACGAACTATTACAAGAGCATCAAGCCCGACGCAGTAACAGGCGTCCGCGAGCGGATCGACATGGTCTCCGCCCCCACGCTGGGCCTGTCCATTGGCGCCGTCAACACTTGGACCAGCGCCGAATGGGATGCCGCCGCCAGTGACGCCAGCCTTGAGCAGGGCGAACACTCCCTGACCTTCACCGGCCGCGCCGACGGCTACCTCATCCAGCGCACCCTGACCTTCAAGGCCGACAACTACACCATCGCTGAAGATGTGCGCGTCACCAGCGAGACCGCCACAAGCGACGCCATGACCCTGGGCGTTTCCGCCGGAACCAACGTGCTTGCCGATGCGGAGAACATGTACAACCAGACCCAGATCGCCTGGCTTGACGCGGCGGGGATCGACAGCGAAACCGACGCCGAAGACCTTGCCGAGGAAGGACTCCCCGTCGTGCCCGACGTCAACTGGGGCGGCGTTGAGAACAACTACTTCCTGCTTGCCGTACAGCCTGCCGCTGCCAAGAACACCCTGTCCGGCGGCGTGCACGACGAGACCTCCTACTTCATCCGCCTGGACACTGTCGACGGCTCCATCAAGTCCGGGGAAACCAAGACCTTCCAGAACATCTATTTCGTCGGTCCCAAGGAACGCGACCTGTTGGCCGCGGCCTCCGAGGAACTGGCCAAGGCCGTCTACTTCGGCTGGTCCAGCTTCGTAGCCGAACCGCTCCTTTGGTTCCTGGTCTGGGTCGACCAGTTCATCGGCAACTACGGCATCTCCATCATCATCCTGACCATTCTCATCAAGCTCATCTTCTGGCCCCTTTCCCAAAAGAGCTACAAATCCATGGAGCAGATGAAACGGCTGCAGCCCATGATCCAGAAGCTCCGCGAGAAGCATGGCACCGACAAGCAGACCCTAAACACCGAAACCATGCAGCTCTACAAGACCTACAAGGTCAACCCGGCTGGAGGCTGCCTGCCCATGGTGGTCCAGATTCCGGTCTTCTTCGGTCTCTATCGCGCCCTGCTCGGTGCTGTAGAACTGCGCCACGCCGGTTTCATCGACTTCGTGCCCTTCACGGACATCACCTGGCTGGCCGACCTCTCCGCCAAGGACCCCTTCTACGTCACGCCCGTCGTCATGGGCCTGACCATGCTGGGCCAACAGTTGATGTCTCCCTCTGCCGGAGACCCCACCCAGCGCAAGATGATGCTCCTCATGCCCGTGGTCTTCACCTTCCTCTTCCTCCAGTTCCCCGCCGGACTGGTGATTTACTGGATGGTGAACAACGTCCTCTCCATTGCCCAGCAGTGGATGATCGGCCGTTCCGCGAAGACGAGCAAAGCCTAACCGAAAAGGGTCGCACCAGAGACCCCGCGAGGACATAGCATGATAAACTATATGGAATTCCAGGGCAAAACACTGGATGAAGCCATCCAGGAAGCCTGCAAGCACTTTGACCTGAAACGGGACAAGCTGGAAGTTGAGATCGTTGCTGGCGGTTCCACTGGCATTTTCGGCCTGGT
>JAHJKV010000447.1 GCA_018822065.1 Pseudomonadota bacterium | reverse complement strand
TGATGCTCGGGATCATCCCGGCCCGGATGGCGGCGCGGACCATGTCCTGGCTCGCCTCACGATAGTCCGCGCCGTGTGCCAGCTTCATCTCCACCTCGGCCCTGCGGCTGCGTAGGTCGGCAAAGAGCCGGTCGAGCGAAATAGCCAGGGCGTTCATGGAGTTGCCGATGATCATGCCCGCGATGGGGATGAAATAGTCCGGCCTCCACCAGGGCTTGGCCTGGACCACCACGGCCAGGACCACGAAGGAGACGATCGAGTATGAGAGAAGCATGGACAGGCCGAGCGGTACGCGCCACTCCACATCCCGCTCCTTGACCCGCCCGCGAATCACATGACCGGCCATGACCATCATCACCGTGAACACGGCGGCCACCACGATGAACAGATTGGCCGCAAAGATGTAGCGCAGGGCATAGCCGAGGAGGAAGAGCTGGCCAAAGGTGCGCAGGGTGCCCACGCTCAGGTCGCGGTTGAGCCCCAGCTTGTGGACATAGGATAGCCCTTGGGCCAGGACGATGAAACTCACGGCCAAGAGGAGCTGCCAGGGGCCTATCTCGATGTAGCCGGGGTTCATGGCCTGTCCTCCGAGATGCGTTTCTCGGCGACACGTTCTGTCTTGCCGCCAGCCAGGCGCAGGGTGGCTACGTCCGCATGGGCCGAGAGGTCGCGGTCATGGGCCACATAGACCACGGTGACCCCTGCCCGGCGCAGCCCGAGTGCCGTGTTCACCACGACCTCGGCGGACTCGGGGTCCAGGGCGCTGGTGGGTTCATCAAAGAGCAGGGCCGAGGGCGAGAGGAGCAGGGCGCGGATCAGGCAGAGGCGTTGCTTCTGGCCCACGGACAGGGAATGGGCGGACTGGTCCAGGGTGATGTCATGGAGCAGGAACTCATCCAGCCGGGAGCGCAGGGCATCATCATCGGGCCGGGGCAGGGCGCTGTTGGCCGCAAAGGTGAAGGGCAGGAGCAGGTTGTCGCGCACCGGGCCGTCGAGGACGGTCGGGGTCTGCTGGATGTAGACCGCGCGGCGGCGCAGCTCGTCCGGCTGCTGGTCGGTGATGGGGGTGCCACCAAAGCGTATCACCCCGGCCTGGGCCTCTTCCAGCCGGCAGAGCAGGCGCAGCAGCGTGGACTTGCCAGTGCCGGAGGGCCCGGTCACTGCCGTGAAACTGCCGGGAGGGAAATCGCAGGAAGCCTGGTCCAAAACCAAGGCCTTGCCCGGATACCCAAAAGAAACGTTTTCTAAACTAAATCCCATACCCACCACGAGAAGCAAATTGGGTTTCCTAAGGGGCCTCGCCCCTTAGGCCGCCGGAGGCCCCTAACCCGCCACCAAGCTCCAACCAGTAATAACGCGCCAACCCGCAGGTTGTCACGTTATGACACGGTGCATCGCGATATTTCAGAATGCTCCGCAGGCCAGGACCCCCGATCAGGTTTTCATAGGGGCCGTGCTCCGTTGGCCGTCGGAGGCACCTAACCAGTAAACAAGCTCTAATCAGAAGAAGCGCGGCAACCTGTGGGTTGCCGCGCTTCTGCGTAGTGGATTGTTATGTTGTCTGGCTACAGATTGCTTCCGACGATCTGGCCGAATTCCTTGCAGCCGACTTTGGTGGAGTTTTCGATCTGCATGGCCAGGTCGATGGTGACCTTTTTGGCAGCGATGGTCTTGTCTATGGCGGCGCGGATGAGGTCTGCGGCCTCGGTCCAGCCGATATTTTCGAGCATGAGCGCGCCGGAGAGGATGAGTGAGCCGGGGTTGGCCTTGTCCATGCCTGCGATGGTTGGGGCTGTGCCGTGGGTGGGCTCGTAGATGGAGAGCTTGTCGCCCATGTTGACGCCGGGCGCCAGCCCCAGGCCGCCCACCTGCGCCACCAGGGCGTCGGAGATGTAGTCGCCGTTCAGGTTGGTGGTGGCGATGATGTCGTAGTCCTGGGGACGCTGGAGCACGTTCTGGAAGAGCGCGTCCGCGATGCGGTCCTGGATGATGACCCGGTCGTCGCCGATTTCCACCTCGGACTCGGTCATGACCACGTCCTTGAATTCGTCCTTGGCCACCTCGTAGCCCCAGTTCATGAAGGCCCCCTCGGTGTACTTCATGATGTTGCCCTTGTGCATCAGGGTCATGGACTCGCGCTTGTTGTCGATGGCGTACTGGATGGCCTTGCGCACCAGGCGCTTGGAGCCCTTCTCGGTGATGAGCTTGAT
>JAHJKV010000446.1 GCA_018822065.1 Pseudomonadota bacterium | reverse complement strand
ATTTCAAGCAAGCGTCCAGAGGTGTCATGATATTCGTTTTCCACAATTTCTATGGGGGCGGAAAGTTCGATGGTGGTACCCTTGCACAATATGGTCGGGGCGACCGTTGGGGATGTCATGGGTCTATAGCTCAGCGCCCGAATAAAGTTGGCTGCGGCATGTGCCGACCAACCGAAATCGAGTACACCGTTGTTGGGCAGGGGGGTGGAAAAGTACCCTCTGTCCTCGAGGTCTTGCGGAGTTCCTTCCAGTTTGGGATTGGTCGTAAGCAATTGGTCAAGAAGTTGGTCGAGAAGGTTTTGCCCTTCGCGCAACGCCTTTATGAACAGAGTCAGTCCGGTGTCCTCCTGCTGGATTGGAAAGCGGCTGCAGAGGAGGATATCGCCCGTGTCTATCCCCATGTCCATGCGGTGCAGGGTGACGCCAAATTCCGTTTCTCCATGGAGGATGGCCCATTGGTTCGGGTGCAGGCCAGCATAGCCAGGCAACGGACCAGGATGGAAATTGACAGCCCCGAGCCGTGGGATCGCCAGGACATCTTCGCCGAACAAAACCGTGGAGTTGAAGTTGAGCAATATGTCCGGAACTGTTGATCGCAACTGCCCAAGGCTTGCATCGGTGTTTAACTCCCCTGCATTCAGGTAGGAGGTCGAATATCGTTTTGCAGCCGCCATGTCCGTTGGACTTCGACCAGCAATGCCGATCAGTTCTAATTTTTCCTGGGAGGCGATGCGGCGAAGTGTTTGTTGACCGGAAGCAGTATCGCCGACGTAAAAGATTGATATTTTCAATTGATCTGTCTGTGTCTAAGTCATTCTGGAGGTGAGGATTTCAGGCCAGTGTTCTGGTTCCGGGCCGTATTGGGCCATCACGGCGAGGGCAAAGCGCTCCAGGCCGAAGGCAGTACATCCGGTTTCGACATGTGTGCCGTTTTCCAGAGAGATGTTGAACGTCTTGCCGAAGAAGTTCTGATGGATGTTCATGGAACCGACGGCTAACAATGTATCTTTCCAGGGCAAGTCGACAAGAATTTCATATTTGAGTTGCAAGGTTTGCTGGAAGGCCTTTTTCTTCACCGCATCCCCTGCGAAGAAGGGATCGGAAGCGGTTTCGACTCGGCATTTCAACCCTAGCTGTTTGAGCAGGTCGATGACCCAGTCGAGGCTTCGTTCGCGACCCGATTGGACATAGTCGTTCGAGCCTACAAAAACGACCTCACGCATGGTGAAGTCCCACATGCGCTCAAGGCCGTTCAGAGTGCCAGACTCGTACCGGAAGCATTTCCCCTTGCACAGGAAGGTTCTTCCCTGCTCGCCTTTGTCGAAGGAGAGGTCCTCTTGCATGTGGTAGATATGGTAGCAAACTGCGGGCGAGAGAACGACGTCGGTCTTCACTTCCTCAATTTCGATCTGCTTGATCCCGCCTTTGGATCGTTGTTCCCGCGCACTGGCCATAAAATCCTCGATGCGTTTCAAATCCTCGGGAAGGTGGAAGGCGAAGGTCACAGTGTGAGGGAACGAGGTGAAATAGTCGCACGCGGCAAGAGTCTCTACTGGGATAAGAGTGGGGACGGCGTATTCTCTTGCACCTTGCGACCTGCCAAACTCGATGAACAGGCTGTCCAGCGCACGGATGAGGTTGGTGACGTTTGGTCCCAATGCGTATTGTCCTTGCCCGAGTTGGTGGATATGGCCTTGGTCGAGCAGAACCTGCTCAATGTCTTCGCAATAGCGCGGGGTGATATCGGACTGGTCGAAGTAGACGATTTTTTTGATCGGTATGTAGCTGGAGGAAAGAGAAGCAGCAAGTTCTCTGGCCTTTTTTTCCAGAACATCCGGAATACACGTAGTTCCTTCCTTCAGATCAAGGAGCAGCGAGGTCCCCTTTTCGTCAAAGGCGCAGGTGCCAACGGAAGAATCGCTGTAGTACATTTTGTGAATGAAGTCTTTTTTGAGGTCGGCAGGCAACTGGGTGCCGAGCTCAATCTTGATAGTGCTCATGGGTTACTCCTGGGGAGAGACTGACTGGAAAGGGTTTGAAGGATGCCACTGACAGAGGTGCATTGCACGATGGAGGATTCATTTACGGGGATGCCGTATTCTTTTTCCAGGTGGAGCACCAGGTTCATGTGATTGATGGAGTCCCATTCAGGAATGTCCTGGATTTTGAGGCCAATGCTCACGGTGTCGGGAGAAATGCCGAATAGTTCGGCGATGATGTTCTGAACCTCTCCAAAGCGCTGTTCTTGTGTGCTCATAGCTCTAACCTTGGTTGGCTCCCGGGATCCTTGCCCCTTTCCATGGCTCGGATTTGGGAGGGTTTTTTAGAAGAAAAAAGATGTCTTTCGGGAGTTCACGCATAACTACATCGAAAACGGCATTGCAAGATACGTGGTGGACCCAGCCGTGTCCGAGAGGAGCTCGTTGTGCCAAGCCTTCTTCGAGAAGAATGCGCTGAAGTCTGTTGAAGTCGAAGTCGATGCCGCAGCCTAGATACCGTACCGCACCGAAAAACCTGGAGTGTTCTGGCACACCTTTGCAAGTGATATTACCTGTCCATTCTTTGTTATAATAATAAGGCACTCCGAACGACTGTTCAATGTAATGGACAAAAGTCATCGCCAGCAGGTCGACCCCAATACATACAATTTTGCCGCCCAACCGATGAAGTCGCCCGAAGGGGGAGTCATAGCCAAAGCTGGCTGGCGAGGTGCCGTGGCAGAGTTCTTTTGCCTTAGCCCCATTTGCGCAGACGGAAAAAATCGGGTGCATTGACCGAATCGTGCCGGGCAGCGTTCGAACGTATTCTGAAAACACGCCCTGCTCAGAGGGACTTGACTGGGTGTCGAACGGCCGTTGCTCACGGGCGAACGATTCGGTGCACGCCAAGGCCAGCAGGGTGCCCGAATCGTCGAGTACATCGCAAAAGGCGCGGTGGTACGCACCAAGTATATCCTCTCTGGACTTCGCTTCGGCTATGAGCCCAATCCGGGAGATGTCGGAATGGGTGAGGACTATGTCTCCCTCTTGCAGGCCGACGTTTCGAAGGGCCTGCGTGATTTCTTCAGTTTGAATAGTCTTCAT
>JAHJKV010000445.1 GCA_018822065.1 Pseudomonadota bacterium | reverse complement strand
TGTGTCGTCCTGTACGTCGGTGATGAAGGGAATCTTGGTCTCTTTTTCGGTTTCACGGTTGGCCGAAACAATGTCGTTCCTGCTGATCTCGCTGATGTTGAACTTGCGCGCCCCGGCCAGCAATTGCTGCAAGCCCGCGCCGAGCTTGTCGGCCAGAGTCCAGGCAGCGATGGCTCCGAAAGGTAGGCTGGCCATTTCCTTGGCACCGATCTTCTTTTTCAGGCTGGCATAGCCCGCGAAGATGTGCTCGGGGCTCTCCCCGATGTCGCGCACGGACTTGGGCAGGGCTTCCCAGTTGCCGTTGACCGTGCTCCGTCTCTCGGGCTTGAGTACGCCCTCAATGTTGGAGCCGAGGAAACCGGGGATCATCAAGCTTCTGCCCATGCAGATGAGTTTGACATAAGGGGCACCCAGAGCCAATGCCTTGAATATCTGGTCCTCGCGGGCCAGACCGCCTGCAAAGGAAAGGTCCACCACGTTTTTGCCCTGAGTGTCGAGCAAGTTGGCGTATTCCCAGGCCCGGGAGTGCAGCAGGATGGAGGGTACGCCCCAGGATTCCATCATGTTCCAGGGGCTCATGCCCGTGCCGCCGCCGGAGCCGTCGATGGTCAGGAGGTCAAGGTGGGCCTGAGAGGCATACTTGATGGCCATAGCCAGGGCTTCCATGCCGTAGGAGCCGGTCTTGAGCGAGATGCGCGTGAAGCCCAGGCCGCGCAGATTGGCCACGGTCTCCATGAAGTTGGCGTGCACGGCTTCTTCGGAGTCGAGGTCGGTGTAGCCCAGGCGGCTGTGGCGGGCGAAGTGCTTGAGCGCGCCGGAATTGAAGGCTTCCTGGACCTCTTCCAGTTCGGGGTCCGGGTCTAGTAGATAGCCGCGTTTTTTGAGGAATAGGGCATAGTCAAGGCTGTCGACCTCGATCTCGCCGCCGATATTCTTGGCACCCTGGCCCCATTTGAGTTCGATGATGACGTCGTCGCCGTACTTGTCGATGACATATTCGGCGACGCCGTTTCTGGCGTCCTCCACGTTGAGCTGCACGATGATGGACCCGTAGCCGTCCTGGTAGCGCTTGTAGACCTCGATGCGCCGATCCAACTCGGGGGAACATTCGATGCGTCCGTTCGCCAGGGTGGAGTTGCGGTCAACGCCGACCACGTTTTCACCGATGACGATGGGCACGCCAACCAGGGCGCAGCCTGCGGCAAAGGAGTCCCAGTACTTGGAGGCGATGAAGGTGGAGCCAAGTGCCCCGGTCATGATGGGCATACGCACTTTGGTCTTGACCGTGGCGCCGAAGGAAGATTCCACACTGGCGTTGGTGAACAGGCAGTCGTCGGCGTTTGTGGTGCGTCCGGCCTGCATGCCCGAAGCACCGTAGTTGTAACCCTGGATGCGAAGGGCGTTGTAGCTCACTCCGATGTGGGTGGTGTTGGCGCTGCCTGCGGTGACAAGGCCAAAATCGCGGGGGTACAGCATCTGGCGTCCCTTGAGGCAGGACATCCAGGTTTCGCATTTGCCAGCGCAATCCGCGCGGCACAGGGTGCAGAGGCCAGACTCCGCAGCAGAGCCGCGGTTGGTCGTGCCCAGAACGTCATTGGATTTGGCATACTGAATCATTGTAGTGCTCCTGGTGGTAAATGTGCGGCGCGGTCACGGACGCCCAGGCGGAAGTTGTCGGCCTTCAGCCTTTGACCTCGATCATGTCCCGAATTTTCGACAGCTCCTTGCAGAGCTCCAGAACGGCGGTTTCGATGTTGTTGACCTTCTCCATGAGCGTCCAGAGTTCCGACGGGGTCGGCTTCCGTGTGCTTTGTTGTGACTTGTTCTGTAGGAATGCCTTCTGGGCATACTCTGCATCATGTGCCATGGCTGCCTCCCTGTTGGTGGCGTGCGCCGTGTGGCTTGCGCCTTCGTACATATTGAATTCGCCGAACATTGTTCATGGTGCTACCGTTCTTGGTAAGCAATGCCAATAGGAGACTTTCCTGTTTTTTTAGGGGGTGATCTAGGGAGAAGCAGGACAAAGTCCCGGATTTTGGGAAAATAACCCAGGTCGGGGCTGTGGGGAGGGCCGGGTGTGGTCGCCGCAGATGTCGTGTGCATGGTGGAGGGGATAAGGTCGTGCGCGAGTCGCAACGCTTGGTGTCGGGCTTATTACTCCACCGTGGGTTCACTTCTTCGGACCACGTTGCGGTGATTTTTAGGGGAACAGGTTTCCAGGCTACGCCGCCTTGTTGGGGCAAGCTAGAGGAGGTACATATACTGCCCCTCGTTTGTTCATGTCAGTGATTGATGTTTACTCCTCCAGTTAACCCTCCTAATTAGCTATAACCAGTATTAGACAGGTTGCCGTTATGGCCGACCTGACAGCAAGTGCGTTTCATCACGGGTGCTGCTTTGAGTTTGCCCGGTCCGTTCCACCAAATCCCTCCCCGTGGCGTTGCGGACGGGGTGTTTTCCGTTGTCATAATCGGTCAGCTTGGATGCATACACACCAGAGAATCCATCAGGGAAAAAGCCGTGGCCCTATCAAAGAAGGCATCTGCCAGACGTTACTATCGTTCGTATGCACATTTCCAGAAGGTGATTGATGAGGACAAGCGCACTCTCGTCCAGGCCATGCTTGGCGGCAAGGACGCTTCGGGCAAGTCGTTAGGTGTCTAGATCGATCGAGCTGAAGACGGTACTATCAAGTATTCCATCCACGATCATTTGCCTCCGGACATTGTCGTGGTCTTGCCCATGTCCGAAGGGGAAGCAGAGGGCAGACGGGCAGCGACCCGGACGACGTGGAAGGGACGAAGAGGTCGCAAGTTTCGAAAGGGGAGAAAAAAAGAACACCCGCGGCTCCAGAGGGTGTTAACTTGCAGGCTGAAGAGACTAATACTTCCACAAAAGCAAGGCAGGACAAGGGTTCAACTAGTTGTGCTAATCATTGACCAGCATCACCCCCTCCTTAATGCCGGACTCGGCCAGGGACCTTGAACCAGAGTTCCTTGCGGTAGGATTGCATCTCACGGTTCCTTTGTTGTCGTCTCAATCTGTCCCAGGACCTGCTCCAACCGGCGGAGTTCGTCCATCAGGCTCTGATGGGCGTCGTTGATTTCAGCAGAGGCTTCCTCCAGGGCCATGCGTTCCAGGGTTTCGGCGGCGCGTGAAAGGGCCATGGCTCCGATGGTCTTGCTTGCGCTTTTGATGTCGTGGGACAGGCTGGCGACGCGGGTGAGGTCGCCGCCGGACAGGGCCTTGCCAGTTCGTTCGACCCGGGAGGCGAGTTCCTTGGAACCGGCCTCGAAGATGACGGCAAAGGTGTCTTCGTCCACGCCCAGGTATGCTTGAGCGCCCTCGCGGTCGAGGATTGCGTCTGTCCGGGGTGGCGGAGGGGGCGGCGTGGGTGCCGCAATGGGTTCGGCAGCCGTTGTCGGGGCATCGGCGGTCAGGTGACAGACTTCGGCAATGGTGGTGCGCAGCCGGCTGAAATTCACCGGCTTGGTCAAGAAACTGTTCATGCCAGCGCTGAGCGACCTAGTTCGGACCTCGCCCAAGGCATGGGCGGTCATGGCTACGACGGGTATCTGGCTGAGGGATCTGGGCCATTCGCCCGCAGGACCGCCCCGGCGGATGATTTCCGTGGTCTCGATGCCGTCCATGCCGGGCATCTCGACATCCATGAGCATCAGATCGATTTTTTCGCCCTCAAGGATCATTAGCGCTTCGGGGCCGCTTTCGGCTCGGAAGACCGTGTGGCCGAGTTTTTCAAGCTGCGTCTGGGCCACCTTCAAGTTCACCACGTTGTCGTCCACAATCAGGATGGAGCGGGGGGTGGAGGCGGTCGTGTTGTCCGCGTGGCCTTCGGCGATCATGCGGGGGTCGCCCAGACTGAAGGGAAGCGAAAGGGTGAAGGTGGAGCCACGGCCAACGGAGCTGGAGAGAGAGAGGACACCACC
>JAHJKV010000444.1 GCA_018822065.1 Pseudomonadota bacterium | reverse complement strand
GCCGGGGCCGAAACATTCCTGAGCATGGACACTCTGCCCGAGGCGATTTTGGCCATCAACGATCCCGTTGCCGTGGGCGCGTACGTGCGCTTCAAGGAGGCTGGGGTGCGCATTCCCCAGGACGTGGCCTTGGTCGGTTTTTCCGATACTCCTGCGGCGGCGCTCCTGGCCCCGCCCTTGACCACCGTGTTCCAACCTGCGCACCAGATGGGAAAAACCGCCTTTGCCCTGCTCATGGAAGAGCTCGAAAAAGCGGATCGATTTGAGCCCCGAACTGTGATATTACCCACGGAACTGATCGTGCGCGGTTCGTCCTAGGGACGGGCGCGACCTGAGAACGGAGATGGAGAACCTATGGCGAAAGTTGAACTGATCGACATCTGCAAGAGCTTTGGTGACGTCAAGGTGGTGCACCACGTGGACCTGACCATCGAGGATGCCGAGTTCATTGTCCTGGTGGGCCCGAGCGGCTGCGGCAAGTCCACGGTGCTGCGCATGGTAGCGGGTCTGGAAGGAGTGACCTCGGGCGAGATCCGGATCGGCGACCACAGCGTGAACGATGTCTCGCCCAAGGACCGCAACGTGGCCATGGTCTTCCAGAACTACGCCCTCTACCCGCACATGAGCGTGCGCGAGAACATGGGCTTCAGTCTGAAGATGGCCAAACGGACCCAGGCGGAGATCGCCGAGGAAGTGGCCAAGGCAGCGGCGATTCTGGAGCTTGAAAAACTGCTGGACCGCAAGCCCTCGGAACTCTCGGGCGGTCAGCGTCAGCGCGTGGCCATGGGCCGGGCCATCGTGCGCCAGCCCGATGTCTTTCTCTTCGACGAGCCCCTCTCAAACCTCGATGCCCAGCTCCGCACCCAGATGCGCATGGAGCTTCGGAAGATGCATCTCAAGTTCCAGACCACCACGATCTATGTAACCCATGACCAGATCGAGGCCATGACCCTGGCGGACCGCATCGTGATCCTGAAGGACGGCTACATCCAACAGGTGGGGACCCCGGTGGAGGTCTATGAGAAACCCGCCAACGTGTTCGTGGCCAAGTTCATAGGCAACCCGTCCATGAACATCCTGCAGGGGATGGTTGCCATCGTGGATGGCGAACGGTGCGTCCGGGCTGGGAAGAAGTCCCTGTTCCCGCTGGGTGAGAACTGGGGCCATCTCGCTGACGGCCAGCCTGTGCTGGCGGGCCTGCGACCCGATGCCATCAAGATGGGCGACCGGGTCGAAGCGCTGCCCACCAAATGGCAATGCAGCGCCGAGGTGGTGCTTTCCGAAACCCTCGGCGGCCACTCTCTCTTGGAACTGGTGGTGGATGGCGAGCACGCCATGCTGGCCGAAGTGGAAGGCCGTGTGTTGCCGTCCTGCGGCGAAACCGTGCCCATCGGCTTCGAGTTTGACCGCATGGTGCTGTTCGACCCGGAGACCGGCACGGCGCTCTCTTGAGTTGCACGCCCCGTGCGTGTGTAATTTTCAGGTTTTTGAATCGTTACTAGTTGAGATCAATTAACTTTGGAGGAGTTATGAAAAAGACACTGGCAAAGGTTGTAATCACTGTCGTGGCCCTGTTCGCCATGCTCGCTCTGTTTGGCTGTTCGAGCGAGGAGCCGAAACAGGAAGCCGAGATGGCCCCCGAGGCCACTGAGGCTGCCGCCCCTGCGGCTGACAATCAACTGGAGATCTTTTCCTGGTGGGCCGGCGACGAAGGCCCGGCCCTGGATGCTCTGATCGCCCTGTACAAACAGCAGAACCCCACGGTCGAGGTGATCAACGCGACAGTTACCGGTGGTTCGGGCGTCAACGCCAAAGCCGTCCTGAAGACCCGCATGCTCGGCGGTGAGCCGCCGGATTCCTTCCAGGTTCATGCCGGACAGGAACTCATCGGCACCTGGGTCGCGGCGGACCGCATGGAAGACCTGACCCCCCTGTTCCAGGAAGAGGGCTGGATGGGTGCCTTCCCTGAAGGCCTGGTCAAGCTCATCGGCACGGACACAGGCATCTGGTCCGTCCCTGTGAACATCCACCGCTCAAACGTGGTCTGGTACATCCCGGCCAACCTGGAGAAATTGGGCGTAGCCGCTCCCACCACCTGGGACGAGTTCTTCGCCATCGCGCCGAAGATCAAGGAAGCGGGCGTCACTCCGCTGGCCCTGGCCACCAACTGGACCGCCAATCACCTCTGGGAATCAGTTGCCCTGGCCTCTCTTGGCGCAGACAACTGGGACGCCCTGTGGAATGGCGAACTCGCCTTTGACAGCCCCGAGGGCGTGGCTGCCTGGGAACTCTTCGGCAAGGTGCTGGAATTCACCAATGCCGACGCGTCCTCCCTGTCCTGGCAGCAGGCCACGGACATGGTCGTTGATGGCCGCGCGGCTTTCAACATCATGGGCGACTGGGCTGCCGGTTACATGAGCACCACCAAGGGTCTCGCCCCTGGCGCGGGCTTTGGCTGGGCTGCCTCTCCGGGCACCACTGGCGAGTTCATGTTCCTGGCTGACTCTTTTGGTCTGCCCAAGAACACTGTCCATCGTGACAACGCCCTTGCCTGGCTCAAGGTCCTCGGTTCCAAGGAAGGCTCCGACGCGTTCAACCCCCTGAAGGGTTCCATCTCTGCGCGCACGGACTCTGACCTGTCCAAGTACAATGACTACGCCAAGTCCGCCTCCGCCGACTTCGGCACGGATCGCATCGTCGGTTCCCTGGCCCACGGCGTGACCGCCAACGAAGGCTTCATGAACGACTTCGCGTCGGTCATGGAGATGTTCCTGGCGGGCAAGGACGCCCAGGCAGCTGCTCAGGCCTCGCAGCAGATCGCGGTCAAGAACGGGATTTCCAAGTAACACCAACCTCCTTCGGGCCGGGGACGCAAGCCTCCGGCCCGGGGGATTACCTACGGGACAACCATGCGGGAAGTATCCAAGGACCGGCTCAAGGCATTGCTGACCCTCAGCCCCTCCGTCATCCTGGTGGGGGTCTTTGTCTATGGCTTCATCGGCAATACGCTGTGGTACTCCCTGACGGACTGGGGGGGCGTGGCCGCCCTGGCCGAAAACCCTGTGCGCCATTTCATCGGCCTTGACAACTACGTGGACCTGTTCACCGGTTTTCTGGGTGGCGGGTTCCGCCAGGACCTGGTCAATGCCGTGTTCTACTCCGTGTTGCTCTTGGGCGGGGCTGTGGGCCTCGGGCTGTTCATCGCCATCCTGCTCGACCAGAAACCCCACGGCGAAGATTTCCTGCGCACGGTCTTTCTCTACCCCATGTCCCTGTCCTTCATCGTTACGGGCACCATCTGGCGCTGGATGCTCTCGCCCCAGGGCGGGGTCAATGCCTTGCCGCGCTATTTGGGCATGCAGCCCCTGACCTTCGGCTGGCTCACGAGCCATGAGGCCGTGCTGCGGTTCAACTGGCAGAACCTGCTGCCCATCGGGCTGAACATCCTGAGTGTCATCCTGATCCTGATCGGCCTTTGCGGGTTGCGAAAAAACGCCCGCCGGGCCGTGCTTCGCTGGCTGGGGCCGGGCGCGCTCCTCGGTGCGCTGGTCTGGTTTTTCGGCGACCTCCTGCCCCAGGCTCTGATGATGAAGGAAATGCACGGATTCAACCTGGCCACGGTGGGGATCATCATGGCCACGGTCTGGCAGTATTCCGGCTATACCATGGCCCTCTACCTAGCTGGTCTGACCGGCATCTCCCAGGACCTGCGTGACGCGGCCATGCTCGATGGCGCCTCGAATGTGGGCTATTACCGCTTCGTAGCTATCCCCATGCTCAAGCCCATCACCATCTCGGCGGTGATCATTCTCTCCCACATTTCCCTCAAGATGTTCGACCTGATCTTCGCCATGACCGGGCCGGACAATGCAGCCACGGGCCACCCGGCCCTGCGT
>JAHJKV010000443.1 GCA_018822065.1 Pseudomonadota bacterium | reverse complement strand
TGCCACCCCCCAGCGCATCCGCCGGGTCATGGCCCTCTACATCACGGCCACCATCTTTGGCGGTTTTTTTGGGCGATTCAGCTCGGGCCTGCTGGCCTGGGCCTGGGGCTGGCAGGCCCCGTTTTTCATGCTGGCGCTGCTCTCGGCCCTGGCCTGTCTGCTCTTGGCGATGCAGGGAGTTACCGGGCCGGCCAGCTTCGAGCGTCCTGATTTTTCCCGGGTGGCAGCGGCCCTGCGGCAACCGGAGCTGCTGCGGGTCTACCTGATGATCTTCTGTTGCTTCTTCACCTTCACCGCAGCCCTCAACTTCCTGCCCTTCCGGCTCAATGAACTGGAGCGGGGCGCAAGCGAACTGCGGACCGGTTCCATGTATCTGGGCTATCTGGTGGGCATCGCCGCCGCCCTGCTCTCCACCCGGATGGCCGAGCGATTCGGCGAGGCGGTCACCCTCCGGGCGGGCATCCTGCTCTTCGCCTGTTCCGTGGCAGCCTGCGCCCTGCCCAGCGGCGAAGGGCTGCTCCTGGCGCTCTTTCCCTTCTGCGCCGGGTTTTTCCTGGTCCAGTCCCTGGGACCGGGCGTGGTCAATGCCCGGGTGGAGGGGAAGCGGGGCGTGGTCAACGGTCTGTACATCGCCTTCTACTACGGCGGCGGCACCCTGGGGTCCATCGCACCGGGCTTCATCTACCACAGTTTCGGCTGGGGCGCGTTCATCGCCGTGCTCGTGGGCGTGCTCCTGGTCGCCCTGCTCCTGACCCGGGGGCTCGGGGCACACGCGGCCAAGTGAATCGGGCCAGGCGAATCGAACCAGGCGACAAGATCATCCAATACCATGGACGGGGTTTCGGTCAGAGCCACCTGTGCCGGGCGATGATGCGCTTTGCCGGCCTGACGCCGGGGGCATTGCAGGGATAAACAGCGCCGATTATGCGAATATCCGTTGCTCCCGTGCTGTTTCGGGTGTAAATCCTCGCCCATGGTTCGCGGACTGATCTACTCCATCATTTCCGGCATCGCGTTCGGATTTTTGCCCATCTTCGGCAAGCTCGGCTATGCCTGTGGCATGGACGTCACCCTGATTCTGCAATCGCGCTTTCTCATCGCCGCGATCATCCTTTTGCTCTGGTTTCTGGTGGCGGACCGGGGTGCCCTGCGGGCTCGTCCGGCGACCCTGGCCAAGGCCGCGGTCCTGGGGCTGGTCTTCTACCCGCTCCAGTCCTGGTTGTTCATCAGCGCCGTGGAGCGCATCCCGGCGTCCACGCCGACCCTCATCCTCTATTTCTACCCTGTTTCCGTCACCCTGCTCTGTGCCCTGCTCTTTGGCTCTCGGATCACCCGGTCCACGGCGCTCTCCCTGCTGCTGGTCACGGTGGGGTGCTGTCTGGTCTTCTATGACGCCTTTCTGGCCCGGCTCGACGGTACAGGGCTGCTCTACGCAGTGGGGTCGCTCCTGGTATTCACCTTCTATCTGGCGACCGTGCAATTCTTGATGAAAAACGAGAACCCGCTGACGCTTACCTTCTACGTCATCTGCGTGGCAGGGCTGGTCTGGACCGTGGCTGCGGGCGGGCCGGGGCGGTATCTGGCCTTGTCCGGGGAGGGACTGGCCGTGGCCCTGGGGCTGGGGCTGGTCACAGGCGTGATCGCTGTGGCCTTCCTTTACAAGGCTATCGAGATCATCGGCTCGCCCATGGCCTCCATCTTCTCCACCATCGAACCTGCCGCCGCTGTGCTTGCCGCCTGGCTCATCCTGGGAGAGCCGATCTCAGGGCTGAATGTGACGGGTATGCTCCTGATCATCGTGGGCATCGTCTGGCCCAACCTGCGACTCTTGCGCAGCGGAGCGACGATTTAGGCCTGCGTGCGGTCCCGCATGGCTTGGGCCAGGACCGTGAGGATGTCGTCAATCTCGAAGGGCTTGATCAGACAATAGTGGATGCCCCCTCGGGCAAAGCGTTCCTGGTCGTGGCTCAGGGCGTGGGCCGTGAGGGCGATGATGGGAATGTCCGGGTCGCAGTTCGCGTCTCCGCTGCGGATGATCTTCGTTGCCTCCAGCCCGTTCATTCGCGGCATCTGGATGTCCATGAGGATGATATCGAAGGATTCTTTGGCCAGGGCGCTCAGGGCCTCTTCGCCGTTGGTGGCACAGACCACCGTGTGCCCTCTCTTCTCCAGAATTCGTTGTGCCAGGATGCTGTTGGTCCGGTTGTCTTCGGCCACCAGGACGCGCAGATGGTCGGGAGGAGCGAGCTTTTCCGAGGGGACCGGGAAGTGGGCCGGGGTGGAGGGCAGGGTCACGCCGACCGTGAAGTAGATGGTGGTGCCGCTCCCCAGGGTGCTTTCGATGCAGATGGTGCCATCGAGCAATGTCACGAGCTTGCGTACGATTCCCAGCCCCAGGCCCGTGCCCTGGAGGGGCTGCGAATAGCTGTTTCCGGCCTGGGTGAAGGGATCGAACATCAGTTCCAGCGCGTCCTCCGCAATGCCGATACCGCTGTCCCGCACCGTGAACAGGAGCCGGGCCGGGATGCGATCATTCGCGGGCTTGAGAAAGCTTGCTTCGACC
>JAHJKV010000442.1 GCA_018822065.1 Pseudomonadota bacterium | reverse complement strand
CGTGTCGTGATGGCCTTGGTGATGAGCCGGACATGTTTCAGGCTGGAGCACACAAGGACTTTCATGAGCGGCTTCGGGCATACGATCATCTTTCGAAAGAGCTCTACATCGGCAAGCCCATCGGGACAGAGGAAGAAAGCTGGATATGGGGCCAAAAGTCAGAGGCGGACATCCGGCTCCACTACGAGGCCAGGTGTCCGGCATGCTCCACCTACCAGGAAATGAAGTTTGAGCAGATCAAGGTTCCCGAGGGCCAGCGCGATCCGAAGCAAATCCGAAACGAGGGTCTTGCCTGGTACGAATGTGAGCATTGCAAAATGCGCTGGACCAACAAGATGCGCGACTCTGCGGTCAAACGCGGGCGCTGGAAGGCTGACAAGCATGTAGATCGTCCAGGGGTCGTATTCGTTCACCTCCCGGCCTGGTATTCGCGGTGGGTTTCGCTGTCCACTGTCATGTCCGAATGGTTCCTGTCTTTGGGCGATCCGGAAAAGATGAAGGCTTGGTGGAACGGGTTTGCGGCGCAGCCGATGAACACGGTCGTGGCCGAGACGGACGAGGCGCGGCTCCGGGCGCTGATGGTTCCGGAGATGCCACCGCTGGTCGTTCCTGACACGGCTTGCGCAGTGACCGTCTCGGTCGACATGCAGAAGGACCACTTCTTCTACTCAACGATGGCTCATGCCTACCAGCCAGGAGCGGAGTATCTCCGCGAGGATTGGGTTATAGACAACGGACGTGTCGGCAGCTTCTCCGACCTGCACGAGTTGATCTATCAGTCGCGCTTCCGACAGGACGGGAGCCAGCGACAGATCGGCGTGTGGAGGGCTGGCGTCGATACTGGAGGCGGACAGAATGAAGGCGAAGATTACTCCAGACCTGTGCAGCTCTATAACTGGTTGCTCACCCAGACTCGCGGGACCGTCTATGGGACCAAGGGCATGAGCCATCGCAACCCTGGAACGTTGGTCAAGTTTTCGGTTCAAGAACAATATCCGAACGGAAAGCCCATGAAGCGTGGGCTGCGCCTTTATTTCATAGATTCTGCGGCTTTCAAGGACCTGCTATTCTGGCGTTTGGGCGAAGAGGGAACAGAGCCTATCCATTTCCACGGGAAGTGTTCGGACGAGTATTTCAGGCAGATCGTCTCGGAAAAGAAAGTGCTCCAGAAGGGCAAATACATCTGGAAGAAGTTTCGAGCCAACCACTGGCTAGACTGCCTTGTCGGACACCTGGCGCTCACACATTTCCAATGGGTTCCGAGCTTTGAGTCCGTGGCACTGGCGCTCTTCCAGGCACAGCAGGCCAAGGCGGCGGAAAAGCCGAGGGGCAAGGTCATCAACCCGTATACGGGAGAGGAGGAATAGATGGGTTCAAGTGAAGCGGTGGTGGTGGCGCTGGCCAAGGTGCAAGAGGGTGTTGACTATTCTCCCGTAGACGGTGCGCGGTGCCCGCTGTGCGGTGAACGCATGGCCGTCGTGACAACGAGGAAATGGGCAGGCCAGGTGCGCGTTCGATACCACAAGTGCGAGAATCAGAAGTGCGTTGCGGCGAAGCTCGGGAGCGGGGTGAAAAGCGTGGAGTTAAGGGAGAGTTAGGAAAAAAGCACAAATAAAAGCCTATCCTCCTGAAATATTTAACCGGCCTCGTAGTATTGTACTAAATCAACATACATTTTCATTCCCTCCCTAACTCCCAGGTCCGTAATGGTGAAGCCATTAAACCTGGGAGTTTTTCATGCCAACGGTTTCTGAGCTTCATGCACGACTGGATAAGTACCTCGCCTGCGAGGAGGCTATCTTGGGCGGCGCGCAGTCGTATCAGATCAACGGCAGGGTCGTGACCAAGGCCACTCTCCCCGGCCTACAGAAACTTATTTCCGAACTTGAAATGCGCATCAAGGCCGCCAGGGGCGGCATGCACGGTCATGCCGTGTTTGGGGGATGACTATGAGTTTTGGTCGTTCACTCTACAACGGCTGGACAAGCGTCATGTCCCACTGGATCGCCCTGAGTGATCCGCAACGAGCCTTTGCCTATACCCGCCAGCGCGAAGTTCTTCTCTCCTACAAGGCTGCCTCCAAAAAAGGACCGAACCGGGCATGGCGCGGTGACAACCGCAGTGCCGATGAAGTTCTGCTCCGCGATTGGAAGGACGTCACAGCGCGGGCGAGAGAGCTTGTGCAAAGCTCTTCCCACATCGCCGGTGCCCTGGAGAAGATTTGCAGCAACGTCATCTACACCGGCATCGTCCCCCAGGCGCAGTTGAAAAAGTCGAACGGCGTTTTCGACAAGGTTCGCAACGACGCTGTCGAAAGCCGGTTTTCCAAGTGGGCGCGCTCGAAGAAAGTCCGCTGGTTCGAAAAGGTTAAGCTCGTGCTTCGTCACCTCTGGCAGGACGGCGAAATCCTGGTCCATTGGTTCATCGACCCGACCATGCTGGAAGAGGGTCTGGTGCCGCTGCGAGTGGAACTGCTGGAGGCCGACCACTTCGACGCCTCGGTGCATGGACAACTGCGGAACGGCAACTACGCCCGGCGCGGAATTGAGTTTGATGCAACGGGCGACCCGGTGGCCTACCACCTATTCACGGAACATCCTGGGAACTGCGGTGCCATGCTCCTTGCGGAAACGCGTCGCATCCCCGCCGATAACATTATCCACATTTTTGAACCGAAGAGGGCTAGTCAGACGCGCGGCATCTCCTGGCTCTACGCCGTGATCATGCGCATGCGCGACCTCGACGAATATGAGGAGTCAGAGCGGATCGCGGCCAGGCTCACCTCGGCCTTCGCGTTTTTCCTTG
>JAHJKV010000441.1 GCA_018822065.1 Pseudomonadota bacterium | reverse complement strand
GCTCATCTTTTTAACACCTTCACCAAGCACTCCCAGAAATATCAAACCGTACTTGTTGCCCTTCCCCAGTCACTGGGAATGTCTCGAACACTTCTCAAGCACACACGAAAACTTGCCTACAGATTGAATGGCCGGGCACGAATTATCGTTCGACCCCATCCAACAGCAGACGATTCCAGGATCCAATACATATTGAACCCCGACGGCATCCACCCTTTTGTGCTGAACCGAGGCCCTCTCGAGGACATCCTTGAGAAAACCGACCTCATGATCAGCCACCAGACGAGCACAGCAATGGAGGCAATGGTCCGAGGTATCTTGGTCATCGAAATACAGGCCACCCAAGGCCTTATGGTAAGCGGCATTGCCAACGGCACTCCGCCGCTTCTTTTTAGAAAATGCTATCACTACAATCAATTGGAATCCATGGCCATGGAATGTCTTGAAATAGGTAGAGCCCAACACGAAGAAGCAGCCAGGAAGGGACTCCAACTCAGATTGCACCACTTTCACTCACCCGATTCCGCCGGGGCTCGCCGTCTTTTCAGAATCGAGGCTACAAACGCCCCCCCCCCCAGGGCTGACGCATCTTAAAATGCCTTGTGACGGCTTTTTGTGGATAGGACCAGGGTAATGGTCGTTTCCCCGTTTCTATTTTTTTAATATGTCATAGAAGTGCATGAATTTCATAGTGATTTTATATTCATAGTTGGTATACTGGCTCCCCAAAAGGAGTACATTTCATGCACAGCAGCGACACATCCTTGATCACGCACCTCTCCATCATCAAAGACCCGAGAATTGACAGAACAAAAAAACATAATCTTATCGACATATTGGTGATGGCCATTTGTGCCGTTATCGCCAACTGCGAAGGGTGGGAGGAGGTGGAATGGTTTGCTGAAGCGAGGCAAGACTGGTTCAAGACTTTTCTCGAGCTGCCCAATGATATCCCCTCACATGATACCTTTGCCCGGGTGTTCGCCAGGATCGACCCTGCACATCTGCAACAAGCTCTGACTGAATGGCTTGTGGCAATGAAAATCGAAACCAAGGGAAAGGTTGTGGCCATTGATGGGAAAACCGTTCGGCGATCTTTTGATAAGGCAACGCAGAAAGCTTCCCTGCACTTGGTCAGCGCCTGGCTCTCCGAGGACAACCTCATCTTGGGACAAACCAAAGTTGATAGCAAATCAAATGAGATCAAAGCGATACCAAAGCTTCTCGAAATGCTGCATTTAAAAGGAGCTATAGTCACAACTGATGCCCTAGGATGCCAAAAAAGCATCGTAAAAGACATCTTGGCGAAAGACGCCGAGTATGTTTTGGCGGTGAAAAAGAATCAACCCGAACTGTTCGAAAACGTTGAATTTCTATTCAATAAGGCGCAAAAGGATAAATCCCTGATTTTTCAAACCCATCAGACGGTCGACTCCGGCCATGGCCGAATTGAAACGCGGACATACAGCACGATCGCGAAAGCTGATCTTTTGCAAGGAATCGAAGGCTGGAAGAAATTGTCTGCCGTGGGCATGGCGGAATCCGTGCGCGAGATTGGCGATACCGTTTCACTCGAAAAGAGATATTATATCATGAGCTTTGGCGGCAATGCCAAAGAATTTGGAAAGGCGGTACGTGAACATTGGGGGATTGAAAACTCCGTTCACTGGATACTGGATGTAACCTTCGGCGAAGACCTATGCCGAATCAGAAAAGACAACTCTGCTGAAAACTTGGCCATGCTACGTCGCATCGCACTCAACTGTGTCAGACAGGAACCCACGAAAACGAGCATGAAGCGGAAAAGAAAACTGGCAAGCTGGAACACTGACTTCCTTGTTAAATTACTGACTGGAAATTAGATGCGTTTGCCCTGCGCGGAAGCGGGGGATGCTTGCATCCTGCCGTCAAATCTGGCACAGCCTCCAAAACAAGTGAGGTTGTGAATGGAACTATTGCCTATTCGGCGCGCCATTCTGAGCGTTACCGATAAATCCCATCTGACTGAATTTGCATCATTTCTTGCGGATAGCCGTGTGGAACTCGTCTCGACCGGCGGCACCAAAAAGGCTATTGCCGAGGCCGGGCTTCCGGTTATCTCCGTTTCCGAAGTTACTGGATTCCCCGAGATCATGGGGGGGCGGGTCAAGACCCTGCATCCCCATGTGCACGGGGGCATCCTGGCGGACAAGGACAATCCTGAACACATGGCCACCCTTGCCGAACACGGCATCAAGCCCTTTGATATGATTGTGGTCAACCTTTACAATTTCGCCGAGGCCGCGAAAAAGGGTATGGACCTCCGGGCCGCCGTGGAACAGATCGACATCGGCGGGCCGACCATGCTGAGGGCCACGGCCAAAAACTTCCACTCCATGCTCGTGGTCCCCGGTCCGCAGCACTATGTCCGGATCATCGACGAGATGCGCAAAAATGATGGCAAGGTGGGCCTTGCGCTCCGAAAAGAGCTGGCGGCTGAGACCTTCAAGCTAGTCAGCGAATATGACGCCATGATCGCGGAATATCTCGCCACGCACGACGCGTAGAGTATCTTGAGACAATGTGTAAACGCCGCTTCCGGGTTCCGGGGGCGGCGTTTTCCTTGTACGGAAACACGAGTTGACAGTTGGGGCGCTTGGCTCTCGCCAAGGGCATCCTTTTCCTATACATCCTGTCCATGCCGAATGTTCAGGGAAATACGCAGGGGCTCAAGGCCAGTTTGCTCAAGCGGCTCGCCCGGCTCTATCAGCGCCGGTTTCCGCTCACCGAGCTCTATTCCCATGAGCAGGCGCGGGAATTGGCCTCCATCGCCCTGGACACGGGACGGCAGATCGCGGTGCTGGTGGACCGGCAGGGCAAGGTGGACATGGTCCTGGTGGGGGACAACCGGGCCATCTACGTCCCGGAGCTGCCGCGCGCACGGGTCGGGTCTGACCGGCTGCGGGGCCTGCGGCTCATCCATACCCATTTCGGCAGCGAGGAACTGAGCGAGGAGGACCTGATGGACATGGTCTTCCTGCGTCTGGACGTCATCGCGGCCCTGTCCGTGGACGAGGCGGGGGGGCCGGTGCGGGTCCAGGTGGCCCATCTGCTGCCGCCCAATCCGGACAACAAGAGCTTTGAGGTCTATCCCCCTGTGCGCTGGGACCGGCTGGAACTGGATGTCTATGCCCAGGTGGCGGCCCTGGAAGAGGAACTGGGGCGGCTGATCGGTGCCCGTAAGACGGATGGCGGCAAAGAGCGGGCGCTTTTGATCTCGGTGTCGGATGAACCCCGTGGCATGCAGGAGCGCAGTCTGGAGGAACTTTCCGAGCTGGCAAAGACCGCAGGGCTGGAGCCCATGGCCAGTCTGGTGCAACGGGTGCGCAAGCGCAATCCAAAATTTATCGTGGGCAAGGGCAAACTGGCCGAGCTGGAGGTGCAGGCCCTCCAGGCCGATGCGGAGGTGATCCTCTTTGACCAGGATCTCTCGCCCACCCAGATTCGCAACCTGACCGGTTTGACCGAGCGCAAGGTCTTGGACCGGACCCAACTCATCCTGGACATCTTTGCCCAGCACGCTACCAGCAGTTCGGGAAAGCTCCAGGTGGAGATGGCCCAGCTCAAGTACATGCTGCCCCGGCTGACCGGCGCGGGCAAGGCCATGAGTCGGCTCATGGGCGGCATTGGAGGGCGCGGGCCGGGTGAGACCAAGTTGGAGGTGGACCGTCGCCGGGCGCGTGATCGCATCGCCAAGCTGAAGAAGCGGCTGGAGGAAGTGCGCAAGCGGCGGGGCCAGACCCGGGAGCGCCGGGCCAAGGCCGGGCTGCCGGTGATCTCGTTGGTGGGCTATACCAACGCGGGCAAGTCCACGCTTTTGAACACCCTGACCCAATCCGAGGTGCTGGCCGAGAACAAGCTCTTCGCCACCCTGGACCCGACCACGAGGCGCGTTCGCTTTCCCGAGGAGCGCGAGGTCATCCTGGCCGACACGGTCGGGTTCATTCGCAGGCTGCCACCGGATCTGAAGGAGGCGTTTCAGGCTACCCTGGAGGAACTAGATGCCTCCGATGTGCTGGTTCTGGTGGCGGACAGTTCCCATCCGGAGATGGCCGAGCAGGTGGAGGCGGTGGAACGGATTCTTGAGGACATGGAACTGAATGAGCTACCCCGCATCCTGGCCCTGAACAAATGGGACCGCCTGGACGACGAGGCCCGCCAGCACACCCAAAACGCCTACCCCGATGGCATCCCCATTACCGCCAAGGACCGCTCAAGTTTGCGCCTGCTGATGGCGGCCATGCTGGAGCGGGTGGCATCCCTTTCCTGAGGTCCTGGCTCCTACACTGTCGTCACCGGACCACCGGAGTATCACAGTGTTGTTGGATATTTGCTGCGGTGCGCTTTGTTAACGTGTTTTACTCTCGTATTGTTTTTTCTGCGATGACAGTGTAAAATTATTAGCAAGATGCACTACTCCTTTTGCAAACCGAATATCCTTCATGTCGTTTTTTTGAGCCTGTTGCTGGTCGTCATAGTCATGACTGCCAGTCCCGCCATGGCCGAAGATTTCCATATCTATGCTGGCGAGGTCGCGCCGCTCAACTATCAGGATGCGTCAGGACAGGCCAAGGGATTCATCGTAGATCTGCTGCAGGAGATCATGCTGCGAGTCGGGAAGACGGTTGATCCGGACAATGTTCATTTTTATCCCTGGGCACGATGTATGAAGGAAGTTGCCTCCGGTTCCGGCGGCATCCTGCTCTCTGCTGTCCGATCCCCGGAACGGGAGGGTCTGTTCCGTTGGATCGGCCCAGTCGCTTCGGTCCGGTTTGGGCTGATCGGTCGCCGTGATCGTCACCTGCCTCTTCTGGGCGACGATCTTTCAGGGTATCGGATCGGGGTCATTCGCGACAGCGCACCAGTGCAAATTCTGATCAATAAGTATGGACTCGACGAGTCAACCTTGCTCGCCCTGACCGAGACAGAGCAACAGTTCCTCATGCTGGAACTGGGGAGGGTGGACATGATTGCTCAATCCGATGTGTCCTCTGGGTTCTTTCTGGATAGACTAGGGTTGAATCCCGACACCTTCGAGATGGTCAAGGTGCTGGCCCATCCTGACTTGTATCTCGCGTTCAGTCCGGACACGGACGACGAATTCATACGCGCGGCGCAAAAGACCCTGGAGGACATCCAAGCTCCCCGCCCGGACGGTTCCAGCCTGTACGAGGACATGGAGAAGGTGCATCGGGTGCATAGCGCTATTCTTATTCGAGAACCGTAACCCGCCCAGCGGTTTTTAAGACAGGTTGCTGTCGCTCACGGAAGACCGGGAGTGACAGGGTTTCCTCCAGTTTCTTCCTGGTCATTCTTTTCGCACCCCACGCACTCCTCACGCGAGCAGATGCCACCGATCTTTGCTCCATCCCAGCTTTTGTCGCATTCCCGCGGCTCCACATGAATGGTCACTAGGCATTTGGGCAGGTCCCGGCAGATTTCCGCCTCGATGGCTTCGGTGATGTCGTGGGATGCCTTGACGGTCATCTTGCCGGGAACGAGGAGGTGGAAGTCCACGAAGCGGCGGGAACCGGATTTTCGGGTGCGCAGGCCATGGAATTCAGCTTCCTGGCCGACGTGTTTGCGGATGGCCTCGGTGATGGCGTTCACTTCGTCCTCTGGCAGGGCGCGGTCCATGAGCCCTTCGGCCGAGCGGCGCAAGAGGCTCACCCCGGTCTTGATGATGTTCAGAGCCATGAGGATGGCGATGATCGGGTCGAGCACGTACCAGGAGGGGGGGGCGAAGACCAGGATGGACAGGCCGACCACGAGGCCAGCCGAGGTCCAGACGTCCGTGAGCAGGTGTTTGGCGTCGGCCTCCAGGGTGATGGAGTCGAAGCGCTTGGCGGCTCGGAGCATGCTGGTGGCCGTGAAGAAGTTCACTGCCGAGGCGGCAAGGGCAATGAGTACGCCCCAGCCCAGGTTGGTGAGCGGTGCGGGGTGGAGGAAGCGTGCAATGGCGGCCCAGACAATGGCGCAGGCCGCGCCGATGATCAGGATGCCCTCGGCCCCGGAGGAGAAATATTCAGCCTTGCCGTGGCCGTAGGAATGATCCTGGTCTGCGGGGCGCAGGGCGATGTTCAGGGCCGTGAGGGCCAGGATGCCGGCCGTGAGGTTGACCATGCCTTCAGCGGCGTCGGAGAGCAGACCCACGGAGCCGGTGATGCCCCAGGCCCCAAGCTTGAGGGCCAGGGTGGCCACTGAGGCGGCGATGGAATAGGTGGCGTAGATGCGGGGCGAGTTCTTGAAGGTCATGGGCAAGAGCCTACGATGGATCGGCCTTTTTGCGCCATGAGTTTTCCTCCCCCCGGTAGAGGCGGGTGATGTTGTCTCGGTGACGCCAGAAGAGGATGATGGTCAGCAGCGCGCCCAGGGGTACGAAGGACCAGGCACCGAAGAGCAGCGAGAGCACGGGCAGGGCCAGGGCCAGGGTCAGGGAGCCCAGGGAG
>JAHJKV010000440.1 GCA_018822065.1 Pseudomonadota bacterium | reverse complement strand
TCATACGAAATATGCAGATTCATGCCGGCCTTGAAGGCCAGGGACTTGAAAAACTCGCGCCAGACATCCTTTTCGTCACCGGCAATGGTGTCCGGCACCAGATCCTCGCCTCGGTAGACGAGATATGGTCTGCCCGAAAGGTCCACAACTACCTCGGCCAGAGCCTCGTCCATGGGTACCTTGGCGGAAGCCACGCGCTGGATGCCGCGCTTGTCGCCAAGTGCGACGGCCAAAGCCTCGCCCAAAACCAGACCGACATCCTCCAGACTGTGGTGGGCATCGATCTCCAGGTCACCCTTGCAGGAGAGCGAAATATCCATTCGCGCCCAGAAGGCGAACAGAGTGAGCATATGATCGGCAAATCCGACGCCTGTGGCGACCTCGATTCGACCAGTGCCGTCCAGCGTCAGCTCGAGCGAGATATCGGTTTCCTTGGTGGTGCGCGTGATCTTGGCGGTTCTCATATCCATTCCTCGTCTTGGTGTGCAACGTATCCGATTTGCCCGAAAAAGGGAACTGGTGCAACAGGCCGTTCTCCGGCTCGCTTCGATGTTTTCATCCCCCCGGTTTCGCTCTCCCCTGGCTCCAGCCGGAACAGTCCCGTAGCTCCTGGCTCCGCCCGATGCTCAGGCATCATTTGGCAGGCGGGGATTCTTCCTCCGGCTCTTCAACAGCAGGCTTGGGCTTGCGCTTGCCAAAGAGGAACGCGATGACCACGCCAATGGCATAGAGCAGAATCAGCGGACCGGCCATGAGCGCCTGGCTCACTGGGTCCGGCGGAGTCAATACTGCACCGACAATGAAGGCGATGAGGATGAAATACTTGCTCTTCTTCATCAGGCCGCGACCTGTCACAATGCCCAGGCGGGCCAGGAAGAAGATGAACACCGGCAACTCGAAGGCCACGCCGAAAGCGATGAGCAGTTTCAGGGCGAAGCTCAGGTATTCCGACAATTTCGGCATAAACGAAATCGAATCCGAAGTGAACTGGGCAAAGAACTCGAAGCCCACGGGGAAGACCACGAAATATCCAAAGGAAGAACCAGTGACGAAGAACAGGGCCGAGATCATGGCGATGGGCCAGACCCAGCGGCGTTCATGAGAATAGAGCCCTGGAGCCACGAAACGCCAAATCTGGAAAAAAACATAGGGGCTGACGAGGAATATCCCGGCCACCGGCGACCTTGACCTCGGCGAAGAAGGCCTCGGGCGGGTAGGTGTAGATGAACTGGCCCTGGTTGACCACGACCTTTTCCAGGGCCAATTGCAGGGCGGTCACAAAATAAGTGGTCTGCTCCGCAAACTCCGGGCCCTTGTCGGCCATGGCCGAGACCAGCGTATCCTTGAGGGCGGCAAAAAACTCAGGAGTGAGCACAACCTTGTTGGATGCGACCACATTCATGGCATCGTTCATAGGTTTCATGAGCAACACGAAGAGCTGGGTGGCGAAGGGATAGGCGCACAAGAAGCCCACGAGAACAGACAAGGATATGCGGGTCAGGCAGCGGCGAAATTCGTTCAAATGGCCAAGGACGCCCATGCGTCCCTGGTTCTCTTCCCCGTCTTCACCGTCTTCTCCCTCGTCACCGCCATCGCCATCCCCGCTGTCCGGGTAGGCGGAGGGATCATCATTCGGATCATCAGGAATATTGGGCGGCGGAGCGTCTCCTCCGTCCGCCGAGACAGGAAGGCCCCCGGAATTCACTTCCGGGGCAGGAACTTCGGGAGGCGCTGATTCAACCACAGGGTCAACCGGGCCGTCCGAAGTTACAGGAGCGGAATCAGCGGCCTGCTCGTCACCGGGCAGCACCACTTTTTTAAACTTGGGAAGTTCGTCGCTCATGGACTAGACCTCGGCCTTGGTGTCCGCGACATCAGGTGTCATTTCCGGAGCCGTTTCAGCAGAGGTGGCGGATTCTGTAGGCGCGTCAGATGCAACGTCTGCAGCAGCGGCGTCGCTCGCGGGGGCGGTATCGCCTTCGGGAGCAGTCGCACCTGACTCCTGCTCGGCCAGCACGGACTCGGCCTTTTTGCGGGCCGCTTCCTCGGCTGCGAGCTTTTCCTGCAGCTCCTGCTCGCGGATGGAGCGCTCGGCGTCCTTCACTTCCTTGTCCAGGGTGCTGGTGACATCCGAAGACATGCGTTTGAATTCGGCCATGCCCTTGCCCAAAGTCCGCATCATCTGGGGCAGCTTTTGCGGCCCGATGACGATGAGCGCAACGATAATAATGATGACCAGTTCAGTAGTGCCGATGCCGAACATACGCTTCCTTCTATCCTACCGGGTTGTTATTCCCATTCAATGGTGCTCGGCGGCTTGGAGGAGATATCCAGAACCACGCGGTTCACACCCTTGACCTCATTAATGATCCGGTTTGAGATACGCGCAAGAAGCTCGGAAGGCAAGCGCGACCAGTCCGCGGTCATGGCATCCACGCTGTCGACCATGCGCAAGGCGATGACGTTCTCGTAGGTACGGTCGTCGCCCATGCCCCCAACGGTCTTGAGCGGCAGGAGCACGGCAAATCCCTGCCATATCTTGCGATACCAGTCCGAGGCCACCAGCTCGTTCTGCACGATCTTGTCGGCCAGGCGCAGAATTTCCAGACGCTCGTCGGTGATCTCTCCGATGATGCGAATGGCCAGGCCGGGGCCGGGAAACGGGTGACGCCAGATGATGTGCTCGGGCATGCCCAGCTCATAAGCTGCACGGCGCACCTCGTCCTTGAACAGTTCCCGCAG
>JAHJKV010000439.1 GCA_018822065.1 Pseudomonadota bacterium | reverse complement strand
TTTTCCGGTCCACAGTAGTTCCTGAAGTAGCCCTTAGAAATAGCCGAGGCTTCGCAGGGTATCGAGGTGGGATTCCTTTTCGTCATCCCGACCCGAACGCTCACCGGCCCCGGAGAGTTCCGTGCAAGGCATGCAGCCCAGGGAACGGTAGCCTACGCCGTAGAGCGAGCAGAACGGCAGAGCCCGCGCGGTGGTGTAGGCCCAGATGTCCATTTCGGTGAAGTCGAGCAGTATGTTGGCCTGGACGTGGTCCGGGTTCGTACGCTGTTCCAGAAAGTCCCGATTGTGCCGGCTTGAATGCTCGTCGCGCCGCAGGCCGGTGACCAGGACCGCGACCCCTTCGGCCTCGATGGCCTGGCGTAGGGGGGTCACCTTGAGGTCCGTGCAGCAGGCGATTTTGTCCTGAGCCACGGGGTAGGTTGCGATATCGACCAGGGGCCTAACGAGACGCAAATCAAGGTCCCAGGTAGCGGCCCACTGGTCACGGAAGGCGACGATTTCCGGGAACTTGAGCCCGGTGTCGATGGATAGGGCCCGAGCCGGTCCCAGACCACGCTCCAGGAGCAGCCCGCGCCAGAGGTCGAGGGCCATGGTGGAATCCTTGCCGCCGGTCCAGGCCACGGCCACACGCTCTGGTCCATGGGCCTTAAGCAGCTCCACGAGGAGCGCACGGGCGGCATCGATCTTGGCTTCAAGAGTGGGCATGGGCTCTGGGTACGGCGACAGGGCCATGGTGTCAACCGCGCTAAATTCTCCCTTTTCCCGTTGAATCCACGTTGCTTTCCGCGTATCAGAAGGCGAATTGGGCGGATAAGCTCTATTTACCAACCAAAAAAACACTCCACTGAGGGCCTGATGACCAAAACCCGAACCGAAACTGACTCCCTGGGCTCCATTGAGGTGCCCCTGAACGCATACTACGGGGTGCAAACCGCACGGGCCCTGGACAACTTCACGGTCACCGGCATACCGATCTCCCATTACCCGGAGCAGATCCGGGCCATCGCCTGCATCAAGCAGGCCTGCGCTGAGGCGAACATGGAGTTGGAACTCCTCGACACTGAAATCGGCCAGGCCATTGTTGCGGCCTGCCGGGAGGTGCGCGCAGGAGAATACGACGACTCTTTCGGGGTGGATGTGATCCAGGGCGGAGCCGGGACCTCGGTGAACATGAACGCCAACGAGGTCATCGCCAACCGGGCGCTGGAAATCCTGGGCTTTGCCAAGGGCAACTACGAACGCTGTCATCCCAACAACCACGTGAACCTCTCCCAGTCCACCAACGATGTCTATCCCACCACCCTGCGCATCGGGGCGGTCTGGTGCGGCCAGGATTTCATGGTCAAGCTCGGCAGATTGCGCGACGCCTTCCTGGCCAAAGGGGAGGAATTCGCCGAGGTGATCAAGATGGGACGCACCCAGCTCCAAGACGCGGTGCCCATGACCCTGGGCCAGGAATTCCGGGCCTTCGGGGTCACCGTGGGCGAGGATGCCGACCGCATCGGTGACTCCCTGAAGCTTTTGTGCGAGATCAATATGGGCGCCACGGCCATCGGCACGGGCATCAACACCGTGCCGGAATACGCGGCCAAGGTCTGCCAGCGGCTGCAGGAGATCACCGGGTTGCCGTTGATCACCTCCACGGATCTGGTGGAGGCCACCAGCGACACAGGGGCGTTCGTCCAGCTTTCCGGCGTGCTCAAGCGGGTGGCGGTGAAGCTCTCGAAGATCTGCAACGACCTGCGGTTGTTGTCCTCAGGGCCCATGACCGGCTTGCGCGAGATCAACCTGCCGCCCATGCAACCCGGCTCCTCGATCATGCCGGGCAAGGTCAACCCGGTTATCCCGGAGATGGTCAATCAGGTCTGCTACCAGGTCATCGGCAACGACCTCACCGTGACCCTGGCTGCAGAGTCCGGCCAGTTGCAGCTCAACGTGTTCGAACCGATAATCGCCTTCAACATCTTCCAGAGCATGGACATGCTCTCGCGCAGCGTGGATATCTTCATCGAAAAATGCCTGATGGGCATCACCGCCAACCCGGAACGCTGCCTGGCCATGGTCAAGAGCTCCATGGGTCTGGCTACGGCCCTGGCCCCTTTCCTCGGCTACGACGAGGCTGCCCGAATCGCCAAAAAGGCGCGGGATACGGACAAATCCGTATACGACCTGGTCCTGGAAGAGGGCTTGATGACCGAGGCGGAGATGGCGGACCTGCTGGACCCGAAAAAGATGACCTGCCCCAGGGCCATGACCCGAAAAAAATAAACAAAAACCGCCGGGCACTGGTCCCGGTGGCTTGGTACACATCTATCGTGAGCTGTCTAGCCCAGGGCGCGTGCGGCAGCCAACGCCGCCGCATAATCCGGCTCGCTGCTCACTTCCGGCACCAACTCGAAGTGGCTGATGACCCCGGTGGAGTCCACCACGAACACGGCCCGGGCCAGCAGGCGCAGCTCCTTGAGCAACAGGCCCCAGTTCAGGCCGAAGTTCGCGTCGCGGTGGTCGGACAGGGTCTGAACGCTCTTGACCCCTGCGGCGCCGCACCAGCGGGCCTGGGCAAAGGGCAGGTCCATGCTCACGGTGAGCACCTTGACCCCGGCCAGACTGTCCGCCTCCTGGTTGAAACGCCGGGTCTGCAGGTCGCAGACCGGGGTGTCCAGGGAAGGAACCACCGAGATGATGAGCAAGCTTCCCTTGACGTCCGCCAGGGTGACAGGCTCAAGACTGTTGTCGAGCAGGGTGAAATCCGGGGCAGTGTCGCCCACCTTGAGTTCCGGTCCGACCAGGGTTAACGGGTTGCCGTGAATGGTCACTATGCCTTGACGTTCCATTGCATGTCTCCTTGAGTGATGTTCAACTGCGTAAATCATAGCATAACGCTCCCCATGATACAGCTATTTTCGTAATACGTACAGGTTGCCGCAATCCCATGCATTTACTTTCCGATCAAACCAGTATAACTTGTAAAAACGGGGTTTTCTGAGCAAAAACGCACGAGCACGGGGTCATGAATGCAGCAAACCGAAGATGCACAAACCCAGAAACGACGCAGGACCGTCTGGATTCGATTCACCCTGAGCATCACCATTGTGATTGCACTGTTCATCCTCATCGTGTTCGCCGGGCTATTCGTCCGCAACACCGACCTGATCGAAAACCAACTTCTCATCCGAGCCAGGGCCCATTTTTACTCCATCGTGGTCACCCGCGCCTGGAGCGCTGTTCATGGCGGCGTCTACGTGGAAAAAAAGGAGGGAGTGACCTCCAATCCCTGGCTGGACAACCCAGACGTCCCCACCAAGGACGGGCGCATCTTCACCCTGCGCAACCCGGCCATCATGACCCGGGAAATATCCAAACTTGCTGCAGACTCCTCCCTGGTCACCTTCCGCATCACCAGCAAAAACCCACTAAATCCAAACAACGTACCGGATGAATTCGAGACCATGGCCTTTGCAGCCTTTGACCGTGGTGACAGAGAATTTTACCTCCAGGCAGAGGACAACCACACTTTCACCTACC
>JAHJKV010000005.1 GCA_018822065.1 Pseudomonadota bacterium | reverse complement strand
TCTCTGGAAGACCCGTTCCCGTCCGAGATGACCATCGAACTCGGCGGCAACAAAATGGTCTTCAAGAAACGCACCTGGACCATCGACGGCACGGAAAAAGGGCTGCGTTACGGCGAAAACCCGGATCAGCCAGCCGCTCTCTACGAGCCTGCCGAGGGCGAACTGGTGGTGGACGGCGTGGCCTTCCGCGGCCAAGGAACTCGCCTGGTCTCAGCTCTGAACGAGAAACACATGCTCCAAGCGGGCAAACATCCCGGCAAGACCAACCTCACGGACGTGGACAACGGGCTTAACATTTTGCAGTACCTGGCCGCCAAACCCGCCGCCATCATCCTCAAGCACAACAACCCCTGCGGCGCGGCCTGGACCGACGAAGGCATTGCCAAAGCCCTTAAACGCGCCTTTGACGCAGACCGCATCGCCGCCTTTGGCGGGGCCATCGTCCTGAACCGGCCCGTGGACCTGGCCTGCGCCCAGGTGATCAACGCCGCCTACTTCGAGGTCGTGGCCGCTCCAACCTTCGATGCCGATGCCCTGGCCGAGCTGAAAAAGAAAAAGAACCTGCGCATTTTGAGCATCCCGGGCATCGACAAACTTTCCGAGCTGGCGGGCCAGCCCTTCCTGGACATCAAGTCCCTGACCGACGGCGGCATGGTCCTCCAGTTCTCCTTCCGAAACCGCATCCTCAAAGCCTCGGACTTCCTGTCCGCCACAGCGGAAAAGGACGGTAACGCTTTCACCGCCCGCGCCCCGAGCAAGCAGGAGGCCGACGACCTGCTCTTTGCCTGGGCCGTGGAGGCCGGGGTGACCTCCAACTCCGTGCTCTGCGTCAAAAACGGCGTGACCACGGCCATCGGCACCGGCGAGCAAGACCGGGTAGGTTGCGTGGAGCTGGCCATTTCCAAGGCCTACACCAAATATGCGGATGTGATCTGCTTCGAGGAGTTGGGCACCTCGCTCTTCGAGCTCAAACTGAAGGCCAAGAGCGACAAGGAAGCTGCCGCCAAACTTACGGACATCCAGACCCGCACTGCCGAGGCCAAGGGAGGCCTGCTCGGCTCCGTGGCCGTTTCCGACGGATTCTTCCCCTTCCGGGATGGAGTGGACGCCTTGCTCGACCAGGGCATCGTGGCCATTGCCCAGCCCGGCGGCTCCATCCGCGACCACGAGATCATCCAGGCCGTCAACGAGGCCACACCCCAGACAGCCATGGTCTTCACCGGCCAAAGGTCATTTAAGCACTAGAAATCACGAGAGATACGGACAGACCGAGCCTCTCAGGGGGCTCGGTCTTCACTTTTTGGAGTAGCGGATGCGCATAACCAGCACTGCCCCGGCCAGGACCAGGGTGACTGCGTTGGCCGCCACCACCGGCAGCGAGCCGATGTACAGGCCATAGACCAGCCACAGGACCAGGCCGGTGCAGAGGACCAGGTACATGGACAGGGAAATGTCCGCCACCGAACGGGTCTTCCAAGTCCGAAGGACCTGAGGTAGAAAGGATATGGTGGTGCAGATGGCCGCCAAAAGGCCGATGATTTCGATGTGCATTGCTGACATGCCTCCCTATAGCCTGCCCCAAGGGCGGGTACAATGGAAAAGAGCGGGCCGTCCCGCCAAGGACACAACAGGTAGACATGGCCAAGACCTCTCTGCTGACCCCCTCCATCGCCCCTGGCTGCCTGGTGGAATTCATGCTGGGCGACCAGCCCCAGCTGGCCTGGGTGCTCGAAAACAATGCGGGCAAGCTCCACGTTCTGACCATCAACAAACGCGAGACCACCCTGCCCGAGTCCCGCACCCTCCCCTGGACCGGCCCCTGTCTCCCCCCCGGGGCCTCCCGCCAGGAGATACTCGACGCCCTGAACGAACACCACACCCGGCGCGGTGAACTGCAAGCCTCCATGGATATCATGGAAATCTGGGAACTGGCTCAGGTCGAGGTCGGAAGCGTCGATGTCCGCTGGTTCGCAGGACTGGTCTGGGACACGCCTGGCCCTGACGAATGCGCGGCCATGGGCCGGGCCCTGCTCGATGCCAAAACTCACTTCAAATTCCGCCCGCCACTGTTTGAAGTCCACCCGGCGGAGACCGTGGAGCTTCGCCTCGAACAGCAAGCCGAGGAAAAAGCCCGCGAGTTGGTGGTCACGGCTGGCAACGAACTTTTCCGGGAACTGTGGAACCGCAAGGCCCCGCCTGCCGTCCTCTCCCTGGACGACGACCTGCGGCAGCGCCTGGAATACCTGCTCCGCATGCAGATCGCCGGGAACGGCGACGAAAAATCAAACAAGATATGGGCCGCCTGCTGCAAGGGTCTGCCCGAGCACCCGCACATGGCGCTGCTCCTCGCCCGCTCCTGGGGCGTGGTCCCGCCCCACTATAACCACCTCCTCGACGAGGCGGGATACGTCTTCGAAGACGCCCAGTGGACCCCGGCCCACGCCGAGGCCATCGCGGCCCAGTTGGACACCTTCGACCAACTCGTCCAGGAACCGGAAACCGCTCCCTACCTTTCCATCGACGGGGCCTCCACCCGCGACATCGACGACGCCTTTCACATTGAACGCGATGGCGACGGCTACCGCCTGTCCGTTGCCCTGGCCCGCCCCACCCTCACCTGGGAGTTCGGCTCCGAGCTGGACCTCGCAGTCCTCAACCGCTCCACCAGCCTCTACCTGCCCGAAGGCACCAGCCACATGCTGCCCGAAACCCTGGGCATCGGACGCTACAGCCTGACTGCAGGCCAGAGCCGTCCAGCCCTGATCGCGGATTTCGCCCTGGACGCCGAAGGTGCGGTCCAAAGCTGCGCCCCCCGCCTTTCCTGGGTGCGTGTGACCGAAAACGCCACCTTCGACACCGCCGAGAAGATCATCGAGGAAGGTCAGGAAGGCCCCTGCACCCTGGCCTATGAACTTGCGGAAAAGCTCTTTGCCCGAAGGCTCGCCAACGGTGCCTCAGTGATCGAACGGCCCGACCTCGAGGTCGATCTGGAGCCGATCGAAAGGGATGTGCTGGTCACGGTCTATGAGAAACCGCGCCTGCCCAAGGCCTCGCTGCTGGTGAGCGAGTTCATGATCCTGGTCACCTCCGAGCTTGCCCTGTGGGCCCAGGCTTCGGGCGTGCCACTCTTGCATCGCACCCAGGCCATTGCCCTGCCCTCCGAGGCCCAGGGAGTCTTCGAGGGACCGGTGGACATCTTTCGGGTGGTCAAGCTCTTGGCCCCGGCCATTCTGGAGCCCAAACCCAAGCGCCACGCGGCTTTGGCCGTGGAGGCCTATGCCCCGGTCTCCTCGCCCATCCGGCGCTACACCGACCTGGTCAACGAGGCCCAGATCCAGACCTATCTGAAAACCGGCACTCCCCGTCTGAATACCGACGACCTGGAAAAACTTGCCCCCACCCTTTCCTCCCGGCTCGGCTCCGCCGGTCAGGTGCAGCGCTTCCGGCCACGCTACTGGAAGCTCCTCTACATGCTCCAAAACAAGGAGCGGAGCTTCGAGGGCGTCGTGGTGGAGGAGAATGGTGCCTACCCAAGCCTGGCCATCCCCGAGGTCCAGATCAACGTGCGGGTACCCAAGAAGATGCTCGGAGACAAGGTGTTTGCTGGCCAGTGCTTTGCCCTGCGCCTAGGCAGGGTGGATCCGTTGCTGAACGAGATCAAGGTGGCCGAAGCCCTCGAAATGTGACCGGGGAGACTTGTGGCCTTGGCCTGAAACCGCTAGGCTGCCTTCCATCAGACTTTCAAGGAGATCCGCATGTACTGGCTGTTCTTCCCACTTTTGGCATATTTCCTCGGCTCGCTCCCCTTCGGGCTGATCATCGCCCGTCTGGTCAAGGGCATCGACCCCCGCGAGCATGGCAGCCACAACACCGGGGCCACCAACGGGGCCCGGCTCTGCGGCTTCAAATGGGGCGTGCTGGCCCTGGTGCTGGACATCCTCAAGGGCTTCGCGCCC
>JAHJKV010000438.1 GCA_018822065.1 Pseudomonadota bacterium | reverse complement strand
TACACCATGAAAGCGACTATGATTTTGATGGGTTTCTCTTTCTCAACGAGATGTTCTATCCCTCGCTCAAGACCGTCAAAGAATTTACCTCCGCCTACAAGGCCTCCGGCATCGGCCGTCCGTGGCAATGCTCCATGCGCGTGGACATGCCGCTCGACTGCCTTGAACTGATGAAGGATGCGGGTTGTGTCATCGTCGGCGTCGGCTATGAGAGTGGCAACAACAATGTCCTGGAGAAGATGCGCAAGAACTCGACCACGGACCAGGTCCGGGCATTCTTGCGAAAGGCCAAGGAAGTCGGGCTCTATGTTTACGCCACCTTCATGTTTGGCTCGGAACTGGAGACAGAGACGGAAATCGCCCAGACCATGGATCTGCTGCTGGAAGAAAAAACTTATGGCGGCGGTGCGTTTGTGACCATCTACCCTGGAACCAAAATCTACGACAATGCCTACGACAAAGGGCTGTTCACGGACAAGAAGGAACACCTGGAACACCTGGATTTCTTCAATAGCGTGGTCGCGGGCAATATCCTCAAACCTGGATACATCAACATCAGCAATATACCCGACAAATATGAGCTCAACAAGGCCGCCTTGCGGCATTACAGCCGCTACCGGGGTGGCATTCATGGTCATTTGAACATTGATGCCCCGAATTTTGCTGCCGCCACCGGGCGGTGCCCTTCCTGCGGGGCTGAACTCGAAATGCGCTTCTACGTCAACACCATGTACGTCGACCACCGCTCCTGCCCAGCGTGCCGCCACCCGGTGTTCATGGACTTCTACCACCACCCTCCCTTTGACGAGCACAAACGCATGCTGCAACACCTGCTGGAGGGGAAGAAGAAGATCGCCGTCGTGGGCCAAGGGCCAAACAGCCTTGGAATCCTGACCACCGATGTGTTCATCAACGACCCGGAGCGCGTGGCCCTAGTCATCGGCGACCATCCCATGCATGCTGACGGACGGTTTTTGATCTACCCGGTGAAACCCCTCGACGAATTGCAGCCTGGCGACGCGGACTGTGTGCTCATCGCTGACGCGAATTCGGCCTGCAATACTGCTCGTCGGCTGGTTGAGCTAGGCTTTGGCCACTGCTCCGCCGTCGTGCTTCCACCGAACTGGCCAAGTTTTGTCAAAAAGATCAAGGAACGAAGCGAAAATCCGTGGGACACGGTCCGCCTGTACTTTCCAGCCCCGGATGACGTCTACCAATGCCAGAACCTGTACCAGCGCATCGCCCGGCACATCGTTCGCACCCATGGGGAGCACACCAAGGTCTGCCTAGCCCCAGCCGGAAGGTTCTCGGTGAACATGGGCAAGGTCTTTGTGGAACATGGCCTGGAGGTCACAGCCTATATGGACAATTTCCTGGCCGAGAACGAAATCAACGGCATACCCCTGCATCGTCCGACAGAGATCAAGCACCTCCCCCCCTCGGACATTGTCCTTGTGGCAACACCCAACTGCTTCTCCCAGGAGCGCATCGTCGAGGGGCTGCGCGAGCATTTCATTGAGGACAATCAGGACAAATTCGTCCTCCTGGCAGACATCTATCTGGACAAGTTCATCGAAGACTACAGGCAGTGCCAGGCCATACTGGACACGCAGGTCACCACCTAAGAAGGAGTCACCACGAAGATGCAGGAAACTCCCAGGCTTTTTCAAGATACCGCTCCGTATCTGCGGGAATTGATCGATATTCCCCAGGTCCCGCTCCTGTCCAGATCGACGAATTCCCTGTGCATGCTCGGGTCCTGCTTCACCTGGCACCTGCACAATGAGGCTCTGCGTGGACTTGGCATCAACAGCCTCTTCCAGTGGCGCACTGGCTTTCATTTCAGCACCGAATCCCTGTCCAATCTGCTGCAACGCATTGCCCAGGAAACGCCGCACGGCGAAGACGACCTCTACCACTATCCGGACGAGATCGGCGGATTCCGCCCCTTCCGGTACTATTTCAACCAACGGTTCCCTGTGGAACAAAAAGAGGCGGTGCTGGCCCAACTGGCCAGCCTGGACGCCCAATGCGTTGCCTCCATCAGAAATTGCTCCACCTTGCTCCTGGTCACCGGCACCCCTCGGGTCGTCCGTCTGAAAAAGAACGGCCAGTGCGTGACGGTCACGGCCAAGATGCCCGCCGCTGATTATGAGCACAAACGCAACTCCGCCGAGGAGGAAGCAGGCCATCTCGAACGCTTTGTGGCTGCCGTTCGCCAGATCAGAGGTGGCCATCTGCCGACCATGGTCTTCATGCTTTCGCCCATGCGCTACATGTTTCACCCCCTCTGTGCCGAGACCTTCGACGGGGGCAGAGAACAACGGGAACGCTTGGGCTCCCCCTACGTGGAGGACAACCTGGGCAAGGCAATTCTGCGGGTCGGATTGCAGACCTTTCTGGACAAACACACGGACGAGGGTTTCCATTACTTCCCTGGTTACGAGGTGGTGATGGATGAAATGCGCTCGCACGAAGCCTTCTGCGGCAGCCATGCCGAGGTGCCCCACTTCCCCCATGTGAGCCACTATGTGGCCAAACGGTTCCTCGGGACCTATGTGGCACCAAAACTGGTGGGGCAGATCGAAAGTGCGGCTACACTGAATTTACTGTGCCAGGACATCCAGGCCACGCAGATGCCGGGTCAGGTGCGCATACTTCTCGAAAATTTCGTCACAAACCTCCTGCCACGCATTGTGGAACAGATCGGCGGGGACATGCCCAATGCGGCACTCCTGCGGGCTGTGCTGCTCCTTTTGGGGAGCGCTACGCAGCATGCGCCAGAGCAGGCACTGGCCTGTTTGCAAACCTTACGCCAGGCTGTTGCGCAGTGGCCCACTGTCGCGATCTGGGGTACGGGAGGGAATTACCAGTCGGTCTTTTCCCAGACGGTCCAAGCGTTCAAAGAGGAGATGGATTTCGTGCTGACCGATGGTAATCCGGCAAGCTGGGGGCAGACCATTGACGGGATCAAGGTCATTTCACCTGAATCCCTTGCCGAAAGGGCCGTGAACTTTGTCCTCATCGCCTCTTACCACCACGACGATATCCACGCCCGCATCCGCGAACTCGGCATCCCGGCAAGCGTGGCCTGAGCAATTCTGGTGAAACCGAGGGGAGATTGACCTGTGCCAGGTGGTGCGTCTCAGTCGTTCCC
>JAHJKV010000437.1 GCA_018822065.1 Pseudomonadota bacterium | reverse complement strand
CCTCATGCCCGGCAGCAGCCAGTGCCTCGGCCAGCCTATAGGCAAACCCCTCGGCCCCGCCATACCTGGAAAAACGCGGCATCATCACCGCTATGCGAGCTGTCTTGTTCATGTCCGGGTGACTTTGACAGGATGAGGCTTGGAGCGCAAGGCACCCGGCATAGCAGACATTCCCGGCTCTTCCAGCACGAAAGTCACGGCGCGACATCCACCAATGCGCCGTTCTCGATGCTCCGCAGGACAAACCCGGTGCCCACCACGTTGCCGTAGTCGTCGAAGGAAATCACGCCCAGGGGGGAGTCGCACCAGTTATTACGCAGGGCTTCGGCGATCTTCACGGGGTCGGCGCTGTCGGCCTTTTTCATGGCCGCAGTCACGCAGCTCACTGCGGCCCACGCCTCCATATAAAATGGCCCCGGCTCGGTGCCAAAGCGTGCCAGATGGTCCTCGTAGAAAGCCGCATACATGGGCACCTGGTGCAGGTCCGTCACGCCCATGACGTAGACATCGCGGATGTCGGCAGAAAAGGAGTCGAGATGGTTGACAATCTCCACGCCCTCCACCCCGATCACCGGGGTCATATTCCCCTCGACGCGCATCCGCCGCACCAGCCGCTCGAACCGGTCCCCCTGTCCGCAGTAGATCACCACGTCCAGTTTGGATTTGGCAAGCTCGTCCGACAGGGAGAGATTTTCATCGCCGTCCGGGGTCAGGTCGATATGTACGGCCACCTCGACGCCCTCACGCACGGCAGCATGCCCGGCCATATACTTCCCCTGCTCCTGGCCATACTCCGTGGTTTCCGCCAGCAGTCCCACCCGTTTCCAGCCGCGCTCCAGGCAGTAGCCCATGAGCAGGTCCGCCTGGGCATCGTCCGCCGGGATGGTCCGGAAAAACAACCCGTCGCGCACCCCCAGGCCAGGGTCCGAGGCAGACGGACTGATCACCAGCACCTGATTTTTCTCATACACGGGCCGCGCCGTCAGGTTAATGCCGTTGCAGATGTGGCCCACCACGATGCGCACGCCCTGGTCCACCAACCACTGGGAAGCTTTAGGCCCATGGGCCGACACGCAGCCGTCGTCGAAGGCATAAAAGGCAATGGGCCGGTCAAGCAGGCCCCCGCTCTCGTTCAAAAGTTGCGTGGCATATTCCACCACCCGGTACGTAGGTCTACCATATTTCTCCATGTCCCCGGAAAAGGGCCCAGCAACAGCCAGGGCGATGGACTGGGAGGCCACCTGCGCTTCTGAAAAAATCTCAGGACCGCCAACCAGGGTCTTGGTTGTGGCCCCTGCTGCGGTGGTGTCGTCGACATCCGATGCAGGGGCGATCCTTGGCGCACAACCGAAAACGGCGATGAGCAATACAAACGCTGTGCAGAGCATAAATCGTTGTTTCACGGGGGGGCCTCTCCAGTGTCCTGTTCGCGACAGGGTCGTGCTGTCGTCCTGGGTTCCACTCCATACAAGCCTAGCAAATGCGCCAGGCACAAACAAGCGTCGCCCCTTGCCCCGTCGCCCCTTGCCCTATGCCCACTCCTCGGCTATCCTCTCGCCAACCAAGAAGGATAGCCACCCACACCATGTTCTTCCACACCCCCCAAATAGACCTGGACCTGCTGACCCTGATCAACCAGGACCTGCACGGCTGGCTCTTGAACCTGCCCATGCAGCTGCTCTCGTCCAAGACCGTGTTTTTCATCGGTCTGGCAATCATCGCGGGATGGTGCGTGTGGAAGTTTGGCAGACAGCAAGTGGTGCTCTTCGCCCTGCTTCTGCTCGCCATGTGGGTGACGGACCTGACCACGAATCTGGTCAAACATCAGGTGGGCCGGGTGCGCCCTCTCAACGCCGTGGCCTCCACCTATTTCGTGGAAGACGGCGAGTGGCGCCAGCGCCCTGACCCCTTTGCCCGGACCAAGGCCGAGGGCACCTCCTACCCCTCGGCCCACGCGGCCAACACCGCCTGTCTGGCCGTGCTGGTCATGTTCCTATGGCCCCGTGTCGGGCGCAAGGCGCTCTGGCTGCCGCTACTGGTGGGAATATCGCGGGTCTATCTCGGCAAGCACTACCCCACGGACGTCCTGGCAGGCTGGCTCTTCGGCGGGGTGATTGCCGGCTTTTCCTG
>JAHJKV010000436.1 GCA_018822065.1 Pseudomonadota bacterium | reverse complement strand
TGTATAGGTTGGATTTTTAGTACTTCTTGAAATCGTCGTCATCCAGGGCAATGACTTCCTCGGGAGAGATGCGCTCTCCCGTGGCTTCTCCCCAGCCGCTGCGGGTCTTCGGGGCCTTTGGTCTTGGAGCGGCGGGAAGCTCCCCGGCCCGGCGGGTCTTCGCGGTGACGATCTTGCTTTCGCTCCGGGTCTTAAACTTGGACATGATGATCCGGAGTTGGGCTGCCTGGGCCGAGAGTTCCTCGGCGGCAGAGGCAGTTTCCTCAGCACTGGCAGTGTTGCGCTGGGTCACTTGGTCGATCTGGTCAAGCCCCTGGGATATCTGCCCGATGCCTTCGGCCTGCTGGCTGGAGGCATCGGATATCTCGGCGACCAGACTGGCAACCTTGGCCGAGAGGTCCACGATGCCGGTCAGGGCTTCCGAGGTCTGCTTGGCGATCTGGTTGCCGTTCTCCACCTTGTTCACCGAGCCTTCGATGAGCTCTGCGGTTTCCTTCGCGGCCTTGGCGCTTCTGCCGGCCAGGTTGCGCACCTCTTCGGCCACGACCGCAAAGCCCTTGCCGTGTCGACCGGCTCTGGCCGCTTCGACTGCGGCATTGAGCGCCAGCAGGTTGGTCTGGAAGGCGATCTCGTCGATGACCTTGATGATCTTGGCGATGGCTTGGCTGGAATCGTAGATTTCCGCCATGGCCTGAACCATATTGCTCATTTCCTCGCCGCCATTATCCGCTGCATCGCGGGCCTTGGCCGCAAGCTTGCTGGCCTCGGCTGCGTTTTCGGCGTTGGTCCGGGTCTGGCCGCCGATTTCGTTCGCCGAGCTGGTGATTTCCTCAAGGCTCGCGGCTTGCTCCGTGGCCCCCTGGGAGAGCGCCTGGCTGGCCTCGGAAACCTGGTTGGAACCGGAATCAACCTGTGAAGCCGCATCGGTAACGTTGCTGATGAGATCGTTGAGCTTGTCGGTCATGTCCTTCAAAGCCCGGCCTAGCGTGTCATCTTCCGAGGCGAGGGGAACCTCGGCGGAGAGGTCGCCGTTGGCGATGGCGGATGCCAACTCTGCCTTTTGCTCCAGTCCGTCAGCCATGGCGTCCAGGGACCGGCCCAGGAGGCCGACTTCGTTCTGCATGGTGTAGCCCAGTCGCTGGGAGAGGTCCCCACGCTGGACGGTGCTCGCGAGATCGGCGGCCTTGTTGATGCGTCCCACAATACCCCTGACGACGAAGAATACCAGCAGGAGGATGAGCACGGTCACGATGGTCAGCGGAACGAAGATCTTGATTTTCATCTCGTTCGCCTGCTTGACCACGTCATCGATGTAGATGCCGCTGCCCACGATCCAGCCCCAGGGCTTGTAGAGCTTGACGTAGGATATCTTGGGCTGGGGGTCGGCCTCGTTCGGCTTTTCCCAGAGATAGGGAACAAAGCCTTCGCCGTCCGCCTTGCAGACCTTGGCCATCTCAACGAAGAGATGTGTGCCTGCGGGGTCCTTGAAGGGGGAAAGGTCCTGCCCATCAAGAGTGGGCTTTATTGGATGCATAATCATGGTGGGCTTTTCGTCGTTGATCCAGAAATAGTTCGAGCCTTGGTATCTGAGATCCTTGACCGCAGCCATGGCCATAGCCTTGGCCGTATCCTGGTCGAGTTCCCCAGACTCCGCCCTTTCTCCATAGTGGGCGATGACGGAATAGGCGACCTCAACATAGCTCTTGGTCGCGGTTTCTTTTTCGCCCATTAGGGTGCTTTCAAAAGCGGGCATGAAGTAGAACAGCATCCCCAGGACCACGACAATGATCAAGAACAGGAACATGCTCATGATCTTGGAAAACAGCCCCCAATGTCCGAAACTTTTAATCTTCATGGTTTTCCCCTCTCCAAAGGTCGAAAAAATATGTGATACACCTATGCTCGTACATTAGCTCCTTGTAAGAAAAAGAACAACAGATTTAGCAAATAACTGTGCCCAACCGGACATCATCCGCTGATGGCCTCCCATCTGGTGCTTTACACCCTGTGTCAAAAGCGATAATTTGAGCAACAGAAGCGAAACCCCGCCCGGACCCGATTCCAGTGCGTGTTCTTCGATCACACTGCAGAGATCACTCGCCATCGATGGCGTCACTCCTGAATGTAGAGGTTTCACCGGAATATCATCTCCCTTGATGCGGCGCTTCCTAGACAAGATGGACGGCAACATTGTGTTTGTGTTGTCCGGCATTGCACTGAGCAAAAAGACGAGCACCGTCAGTAAACAGTATTGGGCCCGCACAAAAGTGCTGGCCTGGCAACCCCGATAGAGGCCCTCCATGCGTTTTTTTTCGGTCAAGGGAAACTCTCCGACGGAACGAGGATTCCGTGCCGTGGCCATGGTGTTTGTGGTCATGGTTGTGATCTGGGCCTTCTGGAAGAACAACGAAACCGTGGTTCGGCAAATTCAACAGAAACAGGCTTTCTGGGATCAGACCGGGCAGGCTCCCCATCAGCTCAAGACCTTTGTGCGTGATTTCGTAGACTCCCTGGAAGAGGAATACGGCGTCAAGGCCAGGGTCCAGGTCCTCCGAGGCGACCCCGTGGAACCGAAACTGGGAGAGGACGAACTCTACCTGGGACTCTTCCCTGAAGCGGAGCAGGTGATCCTGCGCCTTGAGCCCGCCGGAGAAAAGGAGCGCGAACTCATCACCTATGTGGAGCAAGAATACTTCAAGGACCAGTGGGACAACTGGCCCTCCACCCTCGAATCATCCTTGGTGGTCCTCTGGAACAACTATTCCGGCGAGGGCAAGGGGTTTAAGGACGTCGTGGCCACCAAGGCTGACATCAGCGACGAAACCGGGGCCCTGACCCCTGAAGACTTGGCGTTCATTGGCCGTTTTGCCGCTGGTTTGGAAAAGGAATTCGGGCAGAAGGCGATCATCCAGGTGAGCACTGACAATGTGAGGATGCCCGATCTGGACACCCGGACCATGTTCCTGGGCCTCTCGCCTGCCACCGAGGAGGTCCTGCTCTCCTTCCCGCCGCTCTTGCGCAGTTCCCTTGGCCCGGAACTCGTGGCCGAGCTTCAGAACGACCACTTCAAATCCGCCTTCAAGGACGGGAATTGGCCCCAGGCGCTCAAGGCTGCGTTGGTCAAAATCTGGAAGGCCCTTGCGGGCGAGGACATCCAATAAGGAATCATACGTGAAAGAGGTGACTATCTACACCGACGGATCCTGCCTCGGCAATCCTGGCCCTGGCGGCTATGGCGCCGTGCTGCTCTTTGGCGACACGCGCAAGGAGCTGTCCTCGGGCTACCGCAAGACCACCAACAACCGCATGGAGATGATGGCGGTCATCGTCGCCCTTGAGGCCCTGAAAGAGCCTTGCAAGGTGGTACTCTACACGGATTCCCAATACGTGAAGAACGCCTTCACCCAGAAGTGGCTGGTGAACTGGGAGAAGAACGGCTGGAAGACTGCGGCCAAGAAGCCGGTGAAGAACAAGGACCTGTGGCAGCGCATGGTGCCGCTGGTGGAATCCCATTCCCTGGAATGGCGCTGGGTCAAGGGCCATGCAGGCAACCCCGAGAACGAACGCTGCGACGAACTGGCCCGCAACGCAGCTGGCGGTCGCGACCTGGCTGTCGACGACTACGAATAATGCTCCGGTTCGTTGGCTGACGCGCCTTCTTGTTTTTTCCTCTCCCGTTCATCCGTGACGCAATAGGTCCCCCTGCCGATCATGGCCGGTCGGAAGCAGAGGTTGTCGGAGATGCAGGTGGCCGGGCGATGGTCCCCCTCTTTCCAGCGCTTGATCAGTCCGGGTTCACGGATGAGGGGCCGGGACATGGAGACATAGTCGCACCATCCCTCGTCGACCAGCTTTTCAGCAGTTTCGTAGCTGCGGATGCCACCCACCAGCATCAGCGGGATGGAGCGTTCCGCCTTGAAACGCCTCGCCGTTTCCTTATACCAGGCCTCGGTTTCAAAACCCTTGAACTGTCCGACCCGGATCGGGATATGCTCTCCGGCTGGGATGCCCCCGGAAAACTCGATACCATCCACGCCCTTTTCTTCCAGCATGGCTGCAACGCGCAAGGCCTCGCCGGTACTGAGTCCTCCGGGGATGAAATCCTCGGAGTTCATCTTGACCAGCACCGGGTAGTCAGGCCCCACTTCCCCGCGCACGGCCTCCACTACCTCCAGCAATAATCTGGCTCGGTTTTCCAGACTGCCGCCATAGGTGTCCTCGCGCCTGTTGTAGGCAGGCGAAAGAAACTCGCTCAAAAGATACCCGTGGGCGGCGTGCAGCTGTACCGCGTCGAACCCCGACTCCTTGGCCCGTCTGGCGGCCTGGGCAAAGGCGTGCACCGTGTCCGCGAGATCGATACTGGTCATCTCACGGTTTTTGGGTGCGCCGTCGTCATTGGTCATCACCGAAGGCCCCATGGGCTCAAGGCCGCTGGCCTTGGCATTGGCGTTGGCCCCGCCATGGGCCAGTTGGAGAGCAATGGACCCGCCCTCTCTATGGACGGCCTCGGTCAGGTCGAGGAGTCCCTTTGTGCAGCCGTTGCCATGAACGGCGAGTTGATGAGGGCTCGCTTTGCCGATACGGGAAACGTAGGCATGTCCGGAGATGATCAGCCCCACGCGTCCCCGGGCCAGAGCGGCCATGCAGGCGGTGAGCTGCTGGGTCACGCCGCCGTTGTCGTCGGCCATGCCTTCCCAGGTGGCGGAGCGAACAAACCGGTTGCCGAGCTTGAGGCTTCTGATGGTGGTGGGTGAAAAGAGTGTGGACATGGCTGCCTCCATGTGGCCTGGGTGTCAGTTGCGAAGAGGTTACGTTTTCTGAGGGAAATGGGCAAGATTCAGGTCGGGGTGGACATCGGGGTGGACGATGGTGCGGGAGGCTCGGCCAGGGCGATACGCTCCATGATCACGTTGGAGACGGCCATTCCCGGTTTGGTCAGACGCAACCTTCCGCGGTTGATCCGGGCCAGGTCATTGGCGATGAGTGCCTTGATGAGTTTCTCATGGGTCTTGACGAGATCGAATCCAGCGCGTTTGCGGTGTTCCTTGAGGTCCAGGCCCTTGGAGGTTCTGAGGGCGAGCATGACCATCTCCGTCAACCGGGTTTGCTCATCAAGTTCCTCAAAGCCGATGGAACTGAAGTCACCGCGCACGGCGGCGTCATATTCGTCCATGAACAGCGGATTGCGGTAGCGGCGATTGCCGATGGTGGTCACTGCCGATGGTCCGAGACCGAGGAAATCGCGCTCTTCCCAATAGCCCTGGTTGTGGCGTGACTCGAACCCCATGCGGGCAAAGTTGGAAATTTCGTATTGTAGATAGCCCAGGGACTCCAGCTCTTCCGCCCCGTAGATGAACATCTTGCCCTGTTCCTGCTCGTAAGGGAGCTCCAGGTCCATTTCTAGGGATTGCCTGTAGAGCGGGGTGCCTTCCTCAATGGTCAGATTGTAGCAGGAGAGGTGCTCGGGACCCAACCGGGAGATGGTCTTGAGCTGGTCAAGCCACTGTTTGAGGCGTTGTCTGGGAAGCCCCCAGATCAGATCCAGGGAGATATTGGTGAACCCTGCCTGCCGGGCTTGCTGGAAGGCCTCGACGGCCATCCTGGCGTTGTGGGGGCGGTCCAGGCGCTTCAGGTCATCGTCGGTCAGGGATTGTACGCCCATGGAGAGCCGGTTGATTCCGAGGGAGAGGAGTCCGCGGAACCAGCTCGCATCCTGGGTGGACTCCGGGTTGGCCTCCAGGGTGACCTCCATGCGGGGCATGGGCCGGAAATGTTTGTGGATGGCCTCCATGATCCGCTGAAGCTGGTTCAAGGGGACCAGGCTCGGGGTACCGCCGCCGAAGTAGATGGTGGCGATGGACGGCCTCTTCAACCGCCGCCCCCAGAGTTCGATCTCCAGGAGCAGGGTCTTCATGTACCAGGAGAAGGTGACATCGTTGAATACCTGGGAATGGAAGGAACAGTAGGCGCAGCGGGAATGACAGAAGGGGACGTGCACATAGAGCAGGAGCCCTTTGGCCTTTTCTCCCTTGCCCTGAAACAGCGGCAGGGCATCGACATCAACGCGGGGAGTGTTCAGCGGTTCGCCAAGTATCTTGGGCAAGGGCTCTCCTTCCGGGTCAGGTGTCGAGTTCTTTGTGATACCGCTCGAACTCGCTGTAGATACAGCCGCAGTATTGCTGGCGGTAAACGCTCCACGCCTTGCTCGTCTCAATGCCTCGCTGCCATCCTTCCCGGAAGTCGCGGTAGAGAAAGGCGGTGGCGTCCGTGGCCAGGTCCAGTCCCAACTGCCGGATGGCGTCGTGTTGCTGGTATTTGGAGTAGAGCAGACTGGTGGTGAAGTGGTCGAATCCCCCGGAGCGGGCGATATGGGCCGTGCGCTCCAGGCGGATCTGGTAGCAGTGGAAGCAGCGGTTTTCTTCCCGGAAGGCCACGGCCCGCAGGAAGGTCTTGGGGTCGTATTCTTCGTCCTTGATGATGAGCGGGAAACCGAGCTTTTCGGCTACCTGGCGTGCCCCATCGCGTCGCTTCAGGTATTCGGACAGGGGATGGATATTGGGGTTGAAGAAGAGCCCGGTGACTTCAAAGCCCTCGTCCAGCAGGGTCTGGGCCGTGGTGATGGAGCAGGGCCCGCAGCAGACATGAACCAGAACGCGTTCAGCCATGGGCAGGCTCTCCGGGCGGCAGCAGCTCATCAGCCCGGCCATGCCATCCGCAACCGGTGCAGAAAATTTCCTGAAGCACCAGGCCGGCGATCAGCTCAAAGGGCGGCTTGGTGCGCTGCGGGGAACCATCCTCGCGCACAGAGAAAAACACCATCCCGGAGGGCGGCTCGGCGAAGAATTTTTCGCCGAGGCAGTTGGGGCAGCGCCTGAGACGGTGTTCCATGTTTTCTTCTCCGGGCTACTCCGAATATTCGTAGTCGATGTCGATGTCGATGCGGTTGCCGAAACGGCGCTCCATTTCCATGAGCTTCTCCCGTTTGTGGTTCAGCAGGTAGATTGCCAGTTCCTCTTCGCAGTCATACTGTAGGGGGTTGGGGCAATTGGATTGGCGCAGGAGCCGGAAGATTGTTTTCAGGGCCTGGAGGGCCTGCCACTCCATGTTGCGTCGCACTCCGGTGCCGTTGCAACAGGCGCAGGGTTCGGTGGTCACCGAGAGGGCCGAGGAGCCCATGCGCTGGCGGACCATTTCCAGCAGGCCGAACTCCGAGAGCCGACCGACCACGGTGCGGGCCCGGTCAGACTTGAGGGCCTGGCGCATGGTCTTTTCCACCTCTCGGCAGTCCTTTGGGTTTTTCATTTCGATGTAGTCGATGACCACCTGTCCGCCGATGTCCCGCAGCTTGAGCTGGCGGGCGATCTCTACCGTGGATTCCAGGTTGGTCTTGACCACCATCTTGTGGAAGTTGCGTTCCCCGGCGATCTTGCCGGAGTTGATGTCCACGGCGGTCAGGGCTTCGGTGTGGTCGAAGACCAGACGGCCACCCGAGGGAAGCACCACCTCGCGGCTGTAAATCTCCTCGATCTGGCGGTCGATGTTGAAGCGCTCCCACAGGGTCTTGTCGGTGTCGGTATGCAGGCGCACGGGAACAGCGCTGCGCGGGAAGGCGAGTTTCATGAAATTCTTGACCGCGACCTCGGTCTCCTTGTCGTCGATCCAGACCTCGTTCATCTCCGTGGTCAGATAGTCGCGAACAGCACGGGTGGCCAGTTCCATCTCCTGGTAAACCTGGGTCGGCGGCTTGGGGTCCTGAGCCTTTTTCTTGATGTCCTCCCAGAGGCGGCTCAGATATTTGAAGTCACGGGTGAGATCCGCCTTGGACCGGCCAATGCCTGCAGTGCGCACGATGACACCGGCGCCCTCGGGCACCTTCATCTCATCGATGATCTTTTTCAGGCGATCGCGTTCCTTCTCCTCCTCGATCTTGCGAGAGACGCCATGCTGTCCCCGTCCGAGGGTATAGACAAAATAGCGACCCGGCAGGGAGAGGTAGGAGGAGAGGAAGGCCCCTTTCTTGCCCGTGGGTTCCTTGACCACCTGGACCAGAATCTCCTGCCCGGCCCGCAGCACGCTCTGCATCAGGGGATACTTGGTGCCCTTTTTGAGCTTGTAGGAACCCTGGTAATAGTCGGGATGAACTTCGTCGATCTGAAGAAATCCGTTTCTCTCGGCACCGTAGTTGATGAAGGCGGCCTGAAGGCCATTGTCGATGTTGTGGATATATCCTTTGTAGATGTTGCCCTTGGTCTTGGCCTGGTGGACCATTTCCACATAGTACTCGATGACCTTGCCCTCTTCGGCAACGACAACTTCCACTTGTTCACCAGGCAGGACGCTGATGAACATCTTTTGATGTTTACTGGTAGGCATAGGAATCCTTTTGAAAGAAATTTATAAAAATATGTAAGGCCTTGGCCTTGATCGCAATTCAATCGCCCAAAAGGGCGTGGAAGATGTCGCCGTTTTTGGTAATGCTGGTCAAACGACCCGTGTCGGCAAGTTCTTCCAGGGCTCGGTGTATGCTGTTTTCCGAAACACCAAGCGCCGTAACCAACTGTAGTACGGTTTGTGGTCTGCGTGCAAGCGAAGCCTCAAGCATAGCGCGCACTTTCTTTGCAGGCAGGTCGCGGGCCGCAGCGCCAGTCCTGTCAACACCCGTCGTGCTACCCAGGGCTTGGCGCCAGCGCGCAAGGGTCACATCGTCCACGGCAGAGGCAGTGTCCAGGGTGCCCGGACGGGAGAGGGTGGTCACGTCTACCCGGTCTGGGCTGAGTTCAGCAATAAAAGTTTCGAGTCTGGCCAGATTTTCTTCGGAATCATTGTAGCCTTTGGCCAGCAACACTTCCAGATG
>JAHJKV010000435.1 GCA_018822065.1 Pseudomonadota bacterium | reverse complement strand
GGTACCGTCACGTTGACCAATACACCGGATTGTGATGTCATCGTCATGGTTTCGTCACCCGCAGGGCGTACTTTTTCAAAGGAGATAGCAATGAAACCTACGGACGCCGCCAAGGCTGCCAAGGACAAATCGGCCGAGCTCATCACCAAGGCCAAAGAGAAGGCAGACGAAATGCTCTTTGAAGAAAAATTTGTCATGGAGTCGCTGGAAGACGCCACCCGGGTCACCGACTACCTGCGTGGGGTCATCGACGGCATCGAACAGGGCCGTGTCACGCTCACCTCCGAGGACAGGGAAATGGTCCTCTATCCTAGCTCCCTGCTGAAATTCTCCGTCAAGGGCTCCCGCAGGTCCAACAAGAGCAAGCTCTCCTTCAAGCTCTCCTGGTCGCGTCTGGAAGATGACCAGGACGCCTGACGCTCGTTCCTCTCGCGCGTCATCTTTCAAGCCTCCTCCCGCCTTCGCGATACGACCGCGAGGTTTTGAGCCATAACCGCATCGGCATCCTTTCCGCTCTGCCTTTACTTCCCCCCCATGGCTCTGTTATCCTTGTAATTGAAGCACGGCAGTCAGGTCGCCCTCCTGCCACTTCAGGAGCAGACGCGCATGCAGACCACCATAATGCCCAGCCATCGCGGCGAAGTGGGCTTCACGCTCATGGAATTGGTCGTGGTGATCATTGTCATCGGCATCCTGGCCGCAGTGGTTATGTCCGGCTCCACTCCCATTTCCTCCTCGCGCCTGGCCCATGCCGATGCGCTTAAATCTCACATCCGATACGCCCAGAGCCGGGCCATGAAGACCGGCCAGACCTGGGGCATCAACTGTGACGGCACGAGCTACTGGTTGTTCAACGGGGCAGACTCCTCTGTGGCCAACGCAGTTGCGCTGCCTGGCGAGACCGCCCTCTCCATAAACCTCGCATCCCGCAACATCTCCCTGACGACTTTCAATACCCTGGCCTTCGATATCTCCGGTCGCCCATACTCAACCGCTGATCTATCCACTGCCTTGGCCGCAGATCTTCTCATCACTCTGACTGCAACCGATGATGCCACGGTGAGCACAACTCTGACTATCATCGAAGAAACAGGATACGTGCAGCAATGATCACCCATCGCAACAAACACGGCTTCTCCCTGTTGGAACTCATTGTCATCATCCTCCTGGTCGGCATCGTGGCCAGCCTGCTGACCGTTGTCATCGGACGAAAAATCTCAAGCGCCCCGGATGTGATTATCACTGTGGAACGCGAGGCCAACATGGAGCGGACCATGGAACGGATCATGTCCGCCTATCTCGCCCAGATAAACGGTGCGGCCCCGGACAATGCGCTTTCGACCATCGTCAGCAACGAATCCACCTACGAGGACACAGATGGCGACGGAATCGCCGACGTCAATGTGGTGTTCCAGTACATAACTTTCAACGGTGCAGGGGCCGAGGTTGCGTCTCCTGGGGCAGCGCCCGGAGCGCCAACCAGCACCCTCAAGGTGACGGTCTACGCCGACCCCGCCGCAAGCGGAACGCAGAGGCACCTGACCACCCTGCTCACCCAGGAGCGGACAACGGCGGGAGCCGAAGACGTGGTCAACTACTAGGATGGGGAACATGGGCAGGCAATCCGGATTCACCTTGCTCGAGCTGATCATCTCCATGGTTATCATGGGGATCATCCTCGTGGTGGGTTCCATGTTCTTCGCCACCATGCTCTCGGGTTACAACACGGCACGCCAGGGCGTGGAGTATGGCCAGATGGCCGAGATCGCTGTGGACCGGATCGTCTATGAGCTGAAAAACGCCACGGGACAGGCCGGGGGAGACACGGTGGCGGTCGTGGCAAACACTTCGGTGACCTACGAGAGCACGGCACCCGTCCTTTCCGGCTCAACCAGAATTATCAGTTACGATGGTACCACCGACACCATCAATCTCAGCGTCGCCGGCACCAGCCATCTGCTCCTGGAAAATGTGAGCGCCTTCACTCTCGGCGTGACCAGGAACGATCTGGACGGCAATGCGGGCAACGGCAATGAGATTTCGAGCTTTGACGTGAGTTTCACCATCACCAACTACGGGGCATACAGCCAGACTTTCACCATGCAGATCGCCCCGCGCGAATTCCTGAGATAAGAGGAGCCGCATATGAGCGCCAGACACCAGTTCAATGCCTCCAGTGGCAGCATCGTCATCTACCTCATCGCGGCTCT
>JAHJKV010000434.1 GCA_018822065.1 Pseudomonadota bacterium | reverse complement strand
TCCTCGCGGGTGATCAGGTCCAGGGCCTCCTCGAAACTGTGTCCGGTCCGCCGCACCTCCTGGCTCATCCGGTCTTCCAGGTCGGCCACGAGCCGGACATTGAGCACCTCGGGAATATCCGCCAGAAAGACGTGCCCGGCCAGGCCGTGGTAGACGATGTTTCCCTTTGCCATATGGTCATAAAAAGCGCGCCGGAAATGAACGATTTCCTTTTTGATGCGCCGTTCCTCCCCCAGGTCGTCGGAGGCCCCCTGGGAGGCCTTGCTGACGACGTCCTCGATGATTTCCGCGCCGAGGCACTCGAAGCCGAGTTCCTCGGCAACGTGCTCCGCGATTTCACGCCCGTGGCTGTAAATATCTCGTGAGATGGTGATGATAGACATGCTGGTAGTCCTTTGCGCTCTTCCTGGCCGCATGGGTCAGTTGACGGACTCTTGTTCATACCGTTTGAGCTTGCGCCAGAGGGAGGCCCGGTTGATGCCCAGGATGACAGCGGCCTCGCTCTTGTTGTTCCCGGTGGACTTCAGCACGTCGAGGACGTGTTCGCGTTCCATGGCGGCCAGAGTCCTGAACTCTCCCGGCAGGCGCTTGGGCGCAGGTTTCAATTGCCGGAAACGCTCGGGCAGGTGTTCGGGGCGGATGGGTCCCTGTTCGCAGAGAATCACGGCGCGTTCGATGACATTTTCAAGTTCCCTGACATTGCCGGGGAAGCGATAGAGCTGCAGCAGTGCCGTGGCCTTGCCGTCGATGCCTTCCAGTTGCTTGTCAAACACCTTGCAGTATTTGTTGAGGAAGAAGCTTGCCAACAGTTCGATATCTTCCCCGCGCTCCCGAAGGGGAGGGATGCGCAGAGTGAAGACGTTCAGCCGGTAGTACAGGTCTTCAAGGAAGGTTCCGTTGTCCACCCTGGTCTCGATGTCCGCCGTGGCGGCTGTGAGTATGCGCACATCCACAGGGCGGCTCGTGTTCGACCCGATCCGGGTGACCGTCCGTTCTCCCAGAATCTGTTGCAACTCGCGCTGTATCCCCCGGGGCGCATCGCCGATCTCGTCGAGCATGACTGTGCCGCCCTTGGCAGCTTCAAAGATGCCCTTCTTGGCCGGATAGGGGAGGGGCGGCGGGGTCGTGGTGTGGCCGAGAAGTTCGCTTTCCAGTTGGTCCGGGCTCAGGGAACCGCAGTTCAGGGCCAGGAAACGACCCGACTTGCGCTGGCTTGTTTCGTGGATGACCCGGGCGATCATCTCCTTGCCCGTGCCGGTCTCTCCCAGGAGAAGCACGGCGCAGTCCAGGGCGGAAATTCTGTCGATAGTCCGCTTGAGGTCGACCATGGCCTGGCATTCGCCGATGATGCGGGAAAGGCCGGAGAGCTCGAGCCCGTCCAGGTGGGGAAACATGGCGCTGCGGCGACGGTCCAGGGTCTGCTGGGCGGCCAGGGCCTCCAAGCTGGTCAAGGTTTCGTTGCTGCTCCGAGTGCCACCGACGCGGTCCGGGTGTGCCCCGAACTCCAGGAGGTATTCCCAGAAGGCTCCCATATGGCTTTTCTCGAAGTAGGGGATGTCGAGCTTGACAGCGGTCTGGCGGATGTTGTCGTCGGAGTGGCCGGTCAGGAGGATGCAGTGCAGCCCGGGGCGCAGCTCACGCAACTTGGCTATGGTCACCAGACCGTCGATCCCGGGCATGAAATGATCCACGATGGCCAAGTGGGGGGTGCGGGACCTGGCTGCGGCCAGGGCATCTTCGCCGCTGGAGGCAGAGACCGTGGAAAAGCCCTTGAGCTGAACGTTTTCCGCCAGAGAATGCAGAAAGTTCTGTTCATCATCCACCAGGAGGATGGTCAGCTTGCTGGATAATTCAAAGGGCATATGTGTCTTGTGGTGTTGCAAACATCAACATTGAGAGGGCGCGATCCTCACTCTTCCCCCTTGGGTGAGCAACAGGGATTTTCCGAGGTCGAAAAAGGGACGTCCCCGGGTGGGACGTCCCTTTTCGTTTCGACCCTGCAGGGAGGTCAACGGGGGTCGTCTAGTGGCCGCCGGAACCGAGCAGGCCGGAAGCCGCCAGGCTGAGAACCAGCACCTCGGCCACGACGATGCTGGCGTAGATGTAGTTCTTGCGGCGGATGTATCCGGGCAGCAGGATGAAGTAGCAGACGATGGTCAACAGAGCCAGCATGGCCAGACCGAGGAAGTTGATGAAGTCGCCGGAGCCGAGCATGGTCAACCAGGTCCACCCGGAAGGCGAGCCTGTGATGTGCATGTATTCGGTGACACCTTTGCCCCAGTTTTGGGCCACGACGTCCATGTCCACGTGGGCGGGCAGGAGGCCGGTCACGTAGATGGTATAGGTGATGATCATCAGCACGATACCGGTC
>JAHJKV010000045.1 GCA_018822065.1 Pseudomonadota bacterium | reverse complement strand
TGGACACGGCCTGTATCGTGCACGTCGGCGATTTTCTGGTGCGCGCTTTCGAGTTCGGCTGGGGCGGCGACGATCACATCTCTCCCCTGGACCCCAAGGCTGTGGCCCACCTCAAACTCCGCATGGCCGACCTGGAGTCGATCATGGACGAACTCTCCGAGAAATTTGTGGATATTTCCGATCTGACCTTCTAGACCATTCCCCTGTGCTTTACGCCACACCCTCTCGGGTGGTAGTGGACCGGCTATGCAGGATGCTCGAATTTCCGAATGCTTTTTCCCCGTGCAACAACGGGTTTTCATCATCTCTGGCGACCTGGAACTGCCTGCCATGCTCCGCGAGTTGTGGTGGCCGGGTTGCATGGACTTCACGGTGTTTGTTCGGGGCAAGGATGCCATCGAGACTATCTTTCAGTATCCACCGGATATGCTGATCGTTGACAACCGACTGCCGGACATGACTGGTGCCCAGATGGCCCAGATGGTCAAGGGTGAAAATGTCTACCGCCAGCTCCCGGTGGTCCTCTGCGTGGACTCCGAGGACATGGTCTACCCCTGGAACTGGAACGACGTGGAGGTCGACGACTTCCTGGTGCGTCCTTACCTGGAGAGCGAGGTGCGCGACCGCATCAACCTGACCCTGCTCCGGTCCATGCGCGCCATGGACGCCAACCCGTTGTCCAAGCTGCCGGGCAATACCTCCATCATCCAGCGCATCCAGGACCTCATCGACAAACACGAGAATTTTGGCCTGGCCTACTGTGACCTGGACTACTTCAAGTCCTACAACGACAAGTACGGCTTTTCGCGTGGGGACGAGGTTTTGATGATGTCCGCACGGCTCATCGTAAACACGGTCAAGGCCTATCAGGGACATTGCCGGTTTCGGCCCTTTGTGGGGCATGTGGGTGGAGACGACTTCGTGTTTATCCTGCCCGGCGAACTGGTGGAGGGTGCCTGCCAGCAGGTGATCCGTGCCTTTGACGCCATTGTGCCCAAGTTTTATGATGAAGTGGACAGAAAACGGGGCAGCATCGATTCCATCGATCGCAAGGGCGAGGCCCAGAGTTTCCCAATCATGGCCGTTTCCATTGCTGTGGTCTTCAACCATGGGGGCAAGCTCAAGCACTACGGCGAGGTCAGTTCTATCGCCATGGAGCTGAAGAAGAAGGCCAAGGAAAACCCGAAGAGCAGCTATGTCCTCGACCAGCGTACCGACTGACCTGCCCGGCATCTGCGCCGAGTTTGTGGCCTGGCTCGCGACAGAAAAGGGGTTTTCGCCTGCCACGGTGCGGGCCTATGCCACCGACCTCCAGCAGTTTGAACAGTTCCTTGCCAGCCGCGACCATTCCATGGGCAGATATGCCGAGATCACTCGCGACCATCTGCGCGGTTTTTTGGCAGACCTGCACCGCCGGAGCATTGCCAAGAGTTCCATGTCTCGCAAGCTCTCGTCTTTGCGAAGTTTTTTCAAATATCTCCAGCGCCGCGAACTACTCGACACCAATCCGGTCTCGGGCGTGAAGAATCCCAAGCAGGACAAGCGGCAGCCGCGCATACTGAACGTTGATCAGGCCCTGGCCGTGATGGAGGCCAAGGTGGAGCGCGACCCGGAGGGCATCCGCGACCTGGCCCTGGCTGAGCTGCTCTATGGCTCCGGCCTGCGCATCTCCGAGGCCCTGGACCTGGAGGTGGATGACATCGACCTTTCGGCCGGGTTTGTGCGGGTCATGGGTAAGGGGAGCAAGGAGCGCATAGCGCCCCTCTCGGATGAATCCAAGAAACGGTTGTCTCGCTGGCTGGAACAGCGCCACGCCCTGAACAGCTCCCACACCGAGAAGGCGCTCTTTCTCGGTGCCAGGGGAGGGCGGTTGAACCGTCGCCAGGCCGCGCGTATCATCGAGAAGCTGGCCCTGCTGGCCGGTCTGCCCCAGAATGTCCACCCCCACATGCTGCGCGGCAGCTTCGCCACCCACCTGTTGGAGGGCGGGGCGGACCTGCGTGACGTGCAGGAACTGCTCGGCCACCAGCGGATAGCCACGACCCAGCGCTACACGCACCTGGACATGGCGCACCTGATGAAGGTATACGACCGGGCGCACCCCAAGTCAGGTGGCACAAAACCCACTTCGAAAGGAGACAAATAATATGGCAAATCCCCAGGTACTGATCGAGACGCCGAAAGGCGATATGCTCGTGGAACTGTTTGAAAAAGAAGCCCCCAAGACCGTGGCTAACTTTCTGCAATACGTGGATGACGGCTTCTATGACGGCCTCATCTTCCACCGCGTCATCGAAAACTTCATGATCCAGGGCGGCGGCATGGATTTGGTGATGAAAGAGAAGGAAACCCGCGCTTGTGTGGAAAACGAGGCCAACAATGGCCTGAAAAACGATCGCGGCACCCTGGCCATGGCCCGGACCATGGACCCCCATTCCGCCTCCTCGCAGTTTTTCATCAACACCGTTGACAACGCCTTCCTGAACCACAAGTCCGAGACCCCGGACGGCTGGGGCTACTGCGTATTCGGCAAGGTTGTTGACGGCATGGACACCGTGGACGCCATCCGCAAGGTCAAGACCGGCAACTCCGGCTACCACCAGGACGTCCCCAAAGACCCCATCTCCATGATCTCGGTCACGAGATTTGAAGTCTAGCCCCTGCGGCTTCCCGAACCACACAACAAAGCCCCCGATTCCATTTGGAATCGGGGGCTTTGTTCGTGTCGTGTGATGTCGCTATTCGGATTCGGAAGCGGTCTTGAAACGTTCGGCCATCTTTTCCTGGAGCTTTTCGACCATCTGCTCCTTGACGCCTTCGAGCTTTCCGGCAACCTGGCCTTTGACGTCTTCCAGTTGGCCTTTGACGTCTCCGAGCTTCTCGTTCATCTGGCCCTTGACGTCTTCGATGTAGCGCTTGGCGGTTTCCTTGCGTTCCTCGAAGTATTGTTTGGCGCCAGCCTTGCATTCCTGGGCCTCTTCAACCAAAGAGTTCATCAGTTCCTTCACGGAGATGATCTTTTCCACCAGATAGGCATTGGAGCCGGCAAAGGCGAAGCCGTGCTTGAGGATGCCGCGCTTGGCGTTAATCAGGGCCCGGGCAATGCAATAGGGGGAGAGGTCCTGCTTGCAGGTGGACAGGCAGTGGAAGGGACATTTGGCAGGATGCTTCTGGCCGTTTTCCACGGCCCGGAGGAAGTCGTTGTTCACGGCCCGGCCCGGCAGGCCCACCGGGCTCTTGATCACATGCATGTCCGAGGGACCGGCATTGATGAAGGCCTGCTTGAAGCGGGGGTCGGCGTCGCACTCATGGGTGGCCACAAAACGGGTGCCCATCTGCACGCCTGCTGCGCCCATGTCCAGGAATTTGCAGATGTCCTGGCCGGAATAGACGCCACCAGCAGCGATGACCGGGATCGGACAGCCCTTGGCCTCCTCGAAGGCCTTCACAGCCTCGATGGTTTCCGGGAGAATCTTTTCCAGACAGAAGTCGGGGTCGTCCAGCTGTTCGGCCTTGAAGCCGAGGTGGCCGCCGGCCTTGGGGCCTTCGACCACAAAGGCGTCAGGCAGCATGTTGTATTTCTTGAGCCATTTACGGCAAATCAGTGTGGCGGCGCGGCCCGAGGAAACGATGGGCGCGATCTTGGTCTTCATCTTGCCGCCCATTTCTTCCACTGTTGGTAAGTGGGCGGGCAGGTCCAGAGGGAGTCCCGCGCCAACAAAGATGATGTCCGCCTTTTCCTTGACCGAGGTCTTGACCAGGTCCGCGAAGTTGGTCAGGGCGCACATGATGTTTACGCCAATGACTCCCTGGCTCAGTTCGCGGCAGCGGCGAATCTGCTTGACCAAGGCCCGGCGGTTGGCGCCAACCGGGTCGGTGGTGATGTCCGGCTCCTCAATGCCGATCATGGGCGTGGCAATGACGCCCACGCCGCCTTCATTGGCCACGGCGCTGGCCAGGCCCGAAAGGGATATGCCGACACCCATGCCTCCCTGGACAATGGGTCTCCGGGCGATCAAATCACCGATCTTCAGCTGGGGAAGATTCATTAGCAATACTCCGAAATGATTAAATAAGACTAGTAGGTGGGGTGGAAAATGGAAAGCGCCCCTGGTAGCGAGTGTTTACTCTTTTTTCCTTACTCCCGCAAGGCTTTTCCTGTGACGATTTTTGCAAACGAAAACGCGGAGGTGAAGGCCGGACTGATGGCATTCAGGACGTGTATGCTGTTATTATCTTGCTCGATGACAAAATCCATGACCAGTTCGCCGGTTTTTTTGTTCACCAGCTGTGGCCGGATGCCCACCTTGGTGCTTGGTTCGATGTCAGCGGGGTCAAGCTGTTTTACCAGTTTTTTCGCATCGTTGAAGAAAGCGGAGAAGCAATATTTGCGCGGTTCGGTCAGGGCCACCTGGCGGAATTTCGGGTTGGTGAAAAAGAGCTTGGCGTCGCGCCAGAGGATGGCCGGGGCTTCGGCGTCCATGCCCCGCAGGATGCCGTAGTTCTCGCGCCCGAAGGCTGGGATGGCCGTGGGGCCGAGGTAGACGTCCCCATGCACGCTGCGGGTGAAGTGGATGCCCAGAAACGGGTTTCGGATGTCCGGTACGGGGTAGATGGACCCCCGACAGGAGTCCTCCAGCCCTTTTTTGAGCTTGCGGTAGAGCCCCTTGAAGGGCACGAGCACATAGTCGCGTCCAAGGCCGAAGGGATGGGCCACCCGGTCCGCATGGGCCCCGGCGGCGTTCACGAAAAAGGCAAAGCGGATGTCGCCAGCCGTGGTGCGGATGGTGGTCTCGTCCACGCGGTTCAGGAACCGGGTCTCAAAAAGGAAGCGCACCTTGCCGGAGGCCGTGAGTTCCCGGCGCAGTTCCGCCAGCACAGCCTGGGGGTCTACCTGGGAAGTGAAGGGGGAAAAGAGGGCATGGCCCGTTGTTCGGGCATTGGGTTCGATTTCCGCCAGTTCCTGCTCGTCGATGAGACGCGGTTCGGCGCCATTGATCGTGGCTCGCTCGAAGAGTTGTAACAGGGTGGGCAGTTCCGCTTCGTTCCGGGCCACGATGACCTTGCCCGGCTCGATGAGCGGCAGGCCGTGCTCGCGGCAGTAGTCGCGCATGGCCCGGTTGCCCTCCAGGCAGACCTTGGCCCGCAGGGAGCCGGGGGCATAGTAGATGCCTGCGTGCAGCACCCCGGAATTGCGGCCCGAGGCGTGGCGGCCTGGGGCGTCCTCCTTGTCCAGGATGAGGATGTCGTCAACACCATGCGCCAGAAGCTCGCGGGCGATGGACAGGCCGGTGATGCCTGCCCCGCAGATGCAGAAGGAACAGCTGTGGCTCACTTGGGCGACCTGCGCAGGTTTTGCAGCAGGGAGAACCCCGTGTCCGGGTCGGTCGTGCGCACCATGTCCGAGCCCACCACCTCCACGATGACCACCTCGCCGATGACCCAGGTGGTGACGCCGGGGCGGATGCAGCCGGTGCGGGTCTCGCCCTCGCGGCCCAGGGCGGCGTGCATGTGCAGCCGGGGGGTGCCCGCGTCATCCGGAAAAATGGTGCCCACGGCAGCGGCTTCGTGCACGCCGTCCAGCAGGTGGAGCATGGGCTTGGGCGGCATGGCCTCGGTGGATTCCGGGC
>JAHJKV010000432.1 GCA_018822065.1 Pseudomonadota bacterium | reverse complement strand
GATATGCAGGCCACCAAGCTCCTTCACGCCCTCGCCAAGCTTGATGTCCGTGCCGCGGCCAGCCATGTTGGTGGCAATCGTCACCCTGCCCGCCTCGCCCGCCTCAAGCACGATCTCCGCTTCCCGTTCGTGCTGCTTGGCGTTCAAAACACTGTGGGGAATGCGCAGCTTGGTCAGAAGGCCCGAGAGTTGCTCGGATTTTTCGATAGACACGGTACCCACCAGACAAGGCTGCCCGTCCCTGTGCGCATCGGCGATGTCCTCGGCGATGGCCTGGAATTTTTCCACCTGGGTACGGAAGATGACATCCGGGCGGTCATCGCGGACCATCTTCATATGGGTGGGAATGACCACGACCTCAAGGTCATAGATTTCACGAAACTCCACGGCCTCGGTGTCTGCGGTACCGGTCATGCCGCCAAGTTTGTCATACATGCGGAAATAGTTCTGGAAGGTGATGGAGGCCAGGGTCTGGTTCTCGTTCTCGACCTTGACCCCTTCCTTGGCCTCCAAGGCCTGGTGCAGGCCGTCGGAATAGCGGCGACCGGGCATGAGCCGGCCCGTAAACTCGTCGACGATGACCACCTGGCCGTCCTTGACCACATAGTCCACGTCACGCTTGAAAATATGGTGGGCTTTGAGGGCCTGGAGCACGTGATGCTGCAGGGTGATGTGCTGGGGGTTGAAGAGGTTGTCGATGCCAAGGAGCTTTTCCACCTGCTCCACGCCGGGCTCGGTCAGGGTCACTGCACGGGCCTTCTCATCGATCTCGAAATGGCCGCGCGGCTCGGGCTTGTCGCCGTCCTTTTCCGCAGCAATCTCCTCCTCGGTCTTCTCCCATTTCTTGAGCCTGGGCACGACCTGATCAATCTGGCCGTAGAGCTTGGTGGACTGCTGGAGCGCACCGGAAATGATCAGCGGGGTCCGCGCCTCGTCGATAAGAATAGAGTCAACTTCGTCCACGATGGCAAAATTCAGGTCGCCCTGAACCAGCTGTTCCTTGTAGAACTTCATATTGTCGCGCAGGTAGTCGAAGCCGAATTCATTGTTGGTGCCGTAAGTGATGTCGCTGCCGTAGGAGGCCTTGCGCTGGACCTCGTCCAGGCCGTGGACGATGATCCCCGTGGTCAGGCCCAGGAAGCCATAGAGCTTGTCCATCCACTCGGCGTCGCGCCGGGCCAGGTAATCGTTGACAGTGACCACGTGCACGCCCTTGCCGGACAAGGCATTGAGCACCACCGGCAGTGTTGCCACCAGAGTTTTACCTTCACCGGTGCGCATCTCTGCGATCTTGCCCTGGTGCAGGGCCATTCCGCCAATGAGCTGCACGTCGAAATGACGCATCTCCAGGGAACGGATTCCGGCCTCGCGGACCAGGGCGAAGCATTCGGCCATCAGGTCGTCAATCTCGCGCCCCTCGGCCACCTCCTGCTTCCACTGTACGATCTTCGCCCGCATCTCGTCGTCGGAGAGTGCCTGCATCGCAGGTTCAAGCGCATTGATCTTTTCCACCATGGGGCGGCATTTTTTGAGGAAGCGTTCGTTCTTGGTGCCGAAAATTTTCTTGATCATTATCAATCCTTGAGAGGGGTTTATCGTCTGTCGTTCGTTGCGATGGCTTCAAGCCAGTGCGCAGTCTGGATGCCCTCCGGCGCGGTGGCCGAAAGCTGGAGGACGCAGGCGGAGCAGCCTGTAAGCACCAGGGTCCCAGGTGCTGGGGCAAGCTTCTTCCAGCAGCGGCTGGCCACTTGGGCGGAGAGCGTCGGGGCTCCCAATTGCAGAATACCGCCAAAACCGCAGCAGTCTTTGGAAATCGCCAGCTCCCGGTCGCCCAGCATGCCCCGCACCAGGGTCTCGTCCGGGTCGGGACCCTGAAGGTGGCAGGGGCGGTGGTAGCCAGTACCCTGCGGCGCGCCTTGGGATACCACAAAACGGGCCGAATTCAAAAGGCTTGAGAGAGGGGTGAGCGACCCGGCCCACTGCCCGGCCTCAGCCTGGTCCTGGAACAACTCGCCCGCCAGGGCCGGGGTTTCGGCATAGCCGGCCAGACCCAAGGTGCAGGAGGCGCAAAAGGCCACCAGGAGCGGCCTGCCAGCCGAACGCCAGATCTCGACGTTGCGCCGAGCCGCCTCCAGTCGTTCATCCAGGAGCCCGGCAGTGGCCAGGCCCGAGCCGCAGCAGCTGAACGCAGCATTGATGCGCACCAAACCCAAGCCGTCACATATGGCCTCGCCAGCGGTTGTCCAGTGGGGGGCGGCACCCGATGCGGTGCAGCCGGAAAAAAGAAGGGCTTCGGTGCCACGCAGGCTGTCCGGGAAAGACTCAACGCGGACACAAGGCGCTATGGGCTCGCGGCCCAGCCCTCGTGCCAGCTTGAGCAGGCCGGAGAGTCTGCCGGGGGCGAGGCCTTCGGGGATGACCCTGGCCGCCTTCCCGGCCTTGGGCCAAAGGGCCTTGGACCGCTCCATCCATTGTTTCCAGACCCAGGCCTTCCAGCCCGGATGCGCATTGCGCAGCCTTGAGACCGCGCCAGGCACGTCCACGCCCTGGGAGCAGGCGTCCTTGCAGCGGCCACACCCCAGGCAGAACCCGGCCAGGGTGGCCGCATCCTGCTCGGAGAGGGCGTTGGGGTCCCGCCCGAGCAATTGGACCAGGTTCGCCTTGGCCCGGGGCGAAAGCTCCTCACGCCCGGTGGCAGCCAGGAGCGGACAGACCTCCAGACATTTGCCGCAGAGGACACACCCCTCGGTCAAGTCCTGCCCTGTCGGCTTTTGCCCCGTGCGCTCCAGCTCCGAGCCAGACATCACCACTCCTTGCCCGGATTCATGATACCCTGCGGGTCGAAGACCGCCTTGACCTGACGCATGAGCGCTAGCTCGGCGGGGGAAATCTGTTTGGTCAGGTGTTCGCGTTTGGAAAGCCCCAGGCCGTGTTCGCCCGAGGCCGTACCGCCCAGGGAGAGCGCCAGGTCCACGATGGCCGCACGGCAGGTCGCTGCCCGCGTCGCCATGGCAACGTCCGAAGCGTCGTGCATGGTGTTCACATGCAGGTTGCCGTCACCGAGATGGCCGAAGATTATCACGGGGACACGCTGCTCTGCGCTGATGGCCCTAAACCCGGCCACGGCTTCGAGCAGGCGGCCGCGCGGCACGGCCACGTCCTCGGGAAGTTTGTCCGGCCCGAGCTGGTAGCCTGCCTGGGAAAGCTGTCGGCGCATCTCCCAGGCTTGCTCTTCCTCCGCGCCTTGCCCGGCCATCAGATAGACCGGCGCGGAAGTCTGCAACACCTCTTTGATGCTCGCTATTTCCGCGTCTACCGCCGGACTGATGCCGTCCACCTGCAGGAGGATGGCTCCGCCTGCGCCGTGCAGCCATTCGGCGTCGAAGAGCCTGGAGAGCGCGCCCATGGCCGAAGAATCCATAAATTCACAGGCCGTGGGCAATATCCCGGCCCGGAACACGGACTGGGCCGCAGCGACCGCCTCCTCCGGACTGCTGAAGGCCGCCAGGACCGAGGCCCTGGCTTCTGGCAGGGGCAGGAGTTTGAGCACGAGCCGGGTGACGATGCCCAAGGTTCCGGCTGAACCAACAAAGAGCCGGGCCAGGTCCAGGCCAACCACGTCCTTGTGGCAACGGGAACCGAAGGACACTACAGCGCCGCCGGGCAGGACCGCCGTGAGCCCGAGCACGTAGTCTCGGGTCACTCCGTATTTCACAGCCTTAAGCCCACCAGCGCAGGTGGCCACGTTGCCCCCCACGGTGGAACTCTTCACGCTTGCCGGGTCGGGCGGGTAAAACATGTTCTTCGCGGCAGCGGCTTCGGCGAGGTGGGACGTAACCACGCCCGGCTCCACCTCGGCCACGAAATCCCCGCTGTCGATGTCGATTATCCGGTCCATGCGCAGGGTGGAAACCACGATCCCGCCCTGGACAGGCACCACAGCCCCGACCTTGTTCGTGCCACGGGCGCGGGGATAGATGGGCACCCCTTCCGCCTGGGCCCACCGGAGCAACTCGGAAACCTGCTGCGTGGACTCAGGCCGGACCACAGCCCAGGGCATGGCCGACTTGCGGCTGGCATCCGTTGCAAAGGCGGTCAGCGAGGCCGTGTCCAGAACCAGGGCGTCACCGGGGAAAAGGGAGGCGAGGAAATGGCGATGACCAGACGTGAATGTTGACTGAAGGGTGCTCATGGTGTTTTCGGACCTCCTTGGGAGCCCCAGTCGTCCAAAGAGGTCTGCCCTCTTTGGGCATCTGATCTATTTATACGCGGCCAGTTGGCGGTCCGTGTCGCGCTGCATGTCGCGAGACTTGAGTTCTTCCTTGCGAGAGTGGACGTTCTTGCCCTTGGCCAGGGCGATTTCGAGCTTGGCGTTGCCGCGCACCCAGTACATCCGCACCGGGATCACGGTCAGGCCCTTCTGGTCCACCTTGGCCACGAGTTTGAGAATCTCGGCCTTGTGCAGCAGGAGGCGGCGCGGCCGCTCCGGTTCGGGCTGGTCGTAAACACTGACGTTCTCATACGGCGCGATGTGCACCCCCACCAGCCAGGCTTCGCCATTGGTGAAGCGAACGTACCCGTCCATGAAGCTCACCCGGCCCTCACGCAGGGATTTGACCTCGCCACCCTTCAGCTCCAGGCCAGCCTCAAAGGTCTCGATAAACTCGTAGTTGCGACGGGCCTGCTTATTCGTGCCGATAAGGTTCGACGCGGTCTTGGTCTTGCTTTTTTTT
>JAHJKV010000431.1 GCA_018822065.1 Pseudomonadota bacterium | reverse complement strand
TAAACGTCGGGCTAAGCTTATCTATCTTTATGTTGAAAACATATTTCGATCAAATTCCTAAAGACCTTGAAGATTCGGCAAATGCAGAGCGAGGCTGGCGCGGCTGGGGCCGTGCACGGCGGCCTGGCCGGTGGTGCCCTGACCATCACCTTCACCGCCTCCCAGGGTCTACTTCTCATGATCCCGAACATGTACAAGATCGCGGGCGAGATGCTGCCTGCAGTTTTCCATGTCTCGGCTCGGGCCATCGCGTCCCACGCCCTGTCCATCTTCGGCGATCACCAGGACGTCATGGCCTGTCGCCAGACCGGTTTCTCCATGTTGGCCGAAGCCTCTGTCCAAGAGGTCATGGACCTGGCTCTGGTGGCCCATATGTCTGCCATTGAGTCCTCCCTGCCTTTCGTGAGCTTCTTCGACGGGTTCCGCACCTCCCACGAGATCCAGAAGATCGAGGTCATCGACTACGAGGACATGAAGCCACTGATCAACATGGAGAAGATCGCGGCCTTCCGCAAACGGGCCATGAACCCCGAACATCCGGACGTTCGCGGCACGGCCCAGAACCCGGATATCTATTTCCAGGGGCGCGAGGCCACTAATGTCTATTATCAGGCTGTGCCTGGCATCGTGCAGGAATGCATGGATAAGGTCGGCGCTTTGACCGGTCGCAAATACAAGCTCTTCGACTACGTGGGCGCGGTTGACGCCGAGCGCGTGGTCGTGTCCATGGGTTCCTCCTGCGAAACCCTGGAAGAGACGGTCAACTACCTTGTCTCCAAGGGCGAGAAGGTCGGCCTGATCAAAGTCCGGCTGTTCCGCCCCCTGTCTGCGGCCCATCTCCTGGCAGCCCTGCCCAAGACGGCAAAGACCGTCACGGTGCTCGACCGCACCAAGGAGCCCGGTGCCCTGGGCGATCCTCTATACCTGGACGTGTGCACCGCCTTTGTGGAAGCCGGACAGAAGGCCCGGCTCCTGGCTGGACGTTACGGTCTCGGCTCCAAGGAGTTTACCCCGGCCATGTCCAAGGCTGTGTACGACAACATGGCTGCGAAGACCCCCAAGAACCACTTCACCGTGGGCATCGACGACGACGTGACCGGTAGCTCCCTGGCGATCTCCGGTCCGCTGGATTCCACCCCCAAGGGCACGGTGCAGTGCAAGTTCTGGGGCCTGGGGTCTGACGGCACCGTGGGCGCAAACAAGCAGGCCATCAAGATTATCGGCGACAACACCGACATGTATGCCCAGGGCTACTTTGCCTATGACTCCAAGAAGTCCGGCGGCATCACCATCTCCCACCTGCGCTTCGGCAACAGCCCCATCCAGTCTACATACCTGGTGACCGCAGCTGATTACGTGGCCTGCCACAACCCCAGCTATGTGCACCTCTATGACCTGCTGGACGGTATCAAGGACGGCGGCACCTTCGTGCTTAACTGTGCCTGGACCGCCAAGGACATGGACCAGATGCTCCCGGCTTCCATGCGCCGGACCATGGCCGAGAAGAAGCTCAAATTCTACACCGTGGACGCGGTGAAGATTGCGGGCTCGGTCGGCCTGGGCGGACGCATCAACATGATCATGCAGACCGCCTTCTTCAAGCTCTCCGAGGTCATTCCCTTTGACCAGGCCGTGGAATTGCTCAAGCAGGGCATCCAGACGGCCTATGGCAAGAAGGGCGAGAAGATCGTGAACATGAATGTCGCTGCCGTGGAAAAAGGCATGGACGCTATCGTGGAAGTCCCGGTCCCCGAAGCGTGGAAAAAGCTGACCGACGAGACCGGCGCTACTACCAACGAACCTGCCTACGTGCACAATGTCATGCGCCCGGTCCTGGCCCAGAAGGGCGACAAGCTGCCCGTCTCCGCCTTCAGTCTGGACGGGACCATGCCCGTGGCTACCAGCAAGTTCGAGAAGCGTGGTGTGGCCATCAAGGTGCCCGAATGGATCGCTGACAACTGCATCCAGTGCAACCAGTGCGCCTTTGTCTGCCCCCACAGCGCGCTCAGGCCTGTCCTGTCCACCAAGGACGAACTGGCGGGCGCGCCCAAGAGCTTCGCCACCCTTGAAACCAAGGGCAAGGGCATGGAAGGTTTGAACTTCCGCATCCAGGTGAACACCCTGGACTGCCTGGGCTGCGGCAACTGCGCCGACATCTGTCCGGCCAAGGAAAAGGCGCTGGTCATGCAGCCCATCGCCACCCAGACCGGCGTGCAGGTGCCCAACTTCGAGTTCTCCGAGACCGT
>JAHJKV010000430.1 GCA_018822065.1 Pseudomonadota bacterium | reverse complement strand
TCCGGAACATTCCCGGCGCACCCTGGCCGAACACCACGAACGGTACGATGGTTCGGGATATCCCCGCGGATTATCACGCGATGAACAAAGCCTGGGGGCGCGGATCGTGGCCGTGGCCGACGTTTTCGACGCCTTGCGCTCAGACCGACCCTACCGGAAAGGCTTGCCCGTTGGTCGAGTTTGTGACTATATTTATGGTGGAGCTGGAAAAATCTTTGACCCGCAGGTGGTGGAAATCCTGCTCCGCCTCAAAGCCCCAGCAGATTGGAAGCCGGGCTCCCCACCGCCACCTGATGCAAGGAGACTTAATGATGACGAATAAACTGCGAATTCTAACGTTGATCCTGGGCATTATGATCCTGGGGTGTGGCACGGCCCTGGCCGATGGCCCCACCGTGATCCGCGTCTCCAACAAGGCCACCATTATCAAGGCCGCAGGCCAGACCGCCACGGCAGAGGAAGGCATGTCCCTCGCTCCGGGGGACACCATCCGGGTGGAGGGACACGGCCAGGTGATCGTGGCCGACCCCAAGGCAGAGACCCACGTGCGCGTCGAGCGCCTGTCCACGGTCAGCTACCGGGGCACTGACCCGCAGTACGGCCCCACCTACAATGTCCCGGAAGGAACGGTCCGGTTCAGCGTCCGTAACGGCAACAAACTCGAGGTGGACACCCCGCATATGGTGGCCTCGGTGCGTGGCACGGAATTCACCACCGAGGTGACCGCAGACGGCACCCGCCTTGCGGTTGATTCCGGCACGGTCCAGGCTGGCGACCAAACGGGCGCCACCGACTCGGTGGGTCCGGGCGGACAGGCCATGGCCACAAGTCAGGGCTTCACCACGGCTGACGACCCGGCCATGCAGCAACACGTCCAGCGGGTTCAGACCAAAAACCAGGTGGCCCAGGCCGCCCAGGCAAAAGAAAAGGCCGAAAAAGCCAATGCCGGGAACGGCCAGGGAAATTCCGGCAACAACGCTGGCGGCAATAACAAAGGCAATTCCGGCGGCAATTCCGGTGGCAACTCCGGTGGCAACTCCGGTGGCAACTCCGGTGGCAACTCCGGTGGCGGCAACTCCGGTGGCGGTAACTCCGGTGGCAACTCCGGTGGCAACGGCGGCGGCAACGGCGGCGGCAAAAACAAGTAGCCCGACAGGGGGCGTTCCCCTTGCAAGCTGCGCCCGGTAACCCTTATGCCCATCCCAGTTGCCTGCGCATCCGTTCTCGAATACGAGTCCACCTTTCTGGATGCCGTGTGCGGGATCGTGCTGGAGGAGTGCGGCTTTGCGCCATCTCCGGGTGACCGGGTGCTGGTCAAGCCAAATCTGGTCTCCCGCAGCAATGGTCATCTCTCCTGCACCAATGCCCAAGTGGTCCGCGCCGCCTGCACCTGGCTTCTCGACCGAGGAGCCAGGGTCACGGTGGCCGACTCCCCTGCCTTTGGCTCTGCCGCCTCGGTGGCCCGTGCTGTTGGAATCGCCGAGGCAATCGCTCCCCTCGGCCTGCAGGTTACGAACCTCGGCTCGCCGGTTTCCAGGCAGACCTCCTTTGACGCGACCATCTCGATCTCCCGCCAGGCCCTTGAGACGGACGCCATCCTGAACCTGCCGAAACTCAAGGTCCATTGCCAGATGCGCCTCACAGGGGCGGTCAAGAACCTCTTTGGTTGTGTGGTGGGCCTGCGCAAGCCCCTGGCCCATGCCCGGTTCGGGGAAAAAGGAACCCGGTTCGAGGCCATGATTCTGGACCTGGTCGGTATGCTACCGCCGGTGACCAGTCTGATGGACGCCATCCGCCCCATGCACCGCAACGGGCCCGTGAACGGCGACCCCTACGACCTGGGGCTTGTGGCTGCCTCTGCCTCACCTGTGGCCCTGGACACCGCTCTCTACACCCTGCTGGCACAGCACCCCGACCAACTCCCCCTCTGGCAGGAGGCCCAGAGGCGCGGCCTGCCCGGCGCGACCTTCAACGACCTCCGCTTCCCCATGGAACCGCTCTCAAACTTCGACGCCTCCACCTTCGTGGTGCCCGCCGACCTCACGCCCGTGTCCTTTGCACCCCACCGTCTGCTCCAGGGACGCATCAAGAGCATGCTCCACCGTCTCGGTTGAGCTTGCATCTAACCCCGCAGAACGATAATGACTTGAGGATGCTGGACATCACACGCTGCCGATTCACCATCACCGGCCAGGTGCAGGGGGTGGGTTTTCGCCCCTTCATCTATCGCACCGCCTTGGAACACGAGCTCACCGGCAACGTGCGCAATGCCCCGGAAGGCGTGGTCATCGAGATCCAGGGCACGACCAAAGCGGCCGAAGCCTTTGCCTCGGCCCTCGCCCACAAGCTCCCCCCCCTGGCCCGCATCGTCTCCCAGCAGCGCGAGGACATGGCCCCGGTGGAGGACGAAAAGGTCTTTGAAATCCTGCACTCCACCTCCGGCAAGGGACATTCGGTGCTCATCAGCCCGGACATCGCCACCTGCCCAGACTGCCTGGAGGAGATACTCCAGCCCCAGGACCGCCGCTACCGCTACCCCTTCACCAACTGCACCAACTGCGGCCCGCGCTACACCATCACCCGCTCCATCCCCTACGACCGGCCCGTGACCTCCATGTCCTGCTTCCCCATGTGCCCGGAATGCCAAGCCGAATACGACAACCCCCTGGACCGGCGCTTCCACGCCCAGCCCAACGCCTGCCCTGTCTGCGGCCCCCAGGTCTGGCTATCAGGCCCAGATGGTGCCCGTTTGAGTGAAGGTGCAACGGCCCTGGAATCCCTGGCTGGACGGTTGGCCGCCGGGGAGATCGCGGCTATCAAGGGGCTCGGCGGTTTCCACCTAGCCTGCGACGCCCGGAACGAAGCCGCTGTCAGCGAACTGCGCAGGCGCAAGAACCGACCCGCAAAACCCCTGGCAGTCATGGTCCCGAACTTGGATGCTACCCGCGGACTGGCCCTGATTTCCGAACCGGAGGCCGAATGGCTCAACGGCATGTTTCGGCCCATCGTGCTCTGCGCCAAGCGTCCTGGTCAGCAGCTCGCGCCCTCCATCGCGCCAGACACCAATTTCATCGGGCTGATGCTTCCCTACACCCCGCTGCACCATGTCCTCCTCGCCCTGCTCGCCCAGACGACCAATGCGGAACCGCCCGCCCTGGTCATGACCTCCGGTAACTTGAGTTCCGAACCCATCTGCCTGGGCAACCGCGAAGCCTTGGCCCGGCTGCCCGAGATCTGCGACGTCTTCTGTTTCCACAACCGGGACATCCTCATCCG
>JAHJKV010000429.1 GCA_018822065.1 Pseudomonadota bacterium | reverse complement strand
CCAAGGTACCGGCCACAGCCCGAGAGATCACCGCATGGGGAGTCTTGAGCAGGCTGAAGGCAGTCATGGCCCGCTCCATGCCGGGAAGGCGTTTTTCGATGACTGCCAGGGTGGCTTCCGGGGTAATATCCCGTGGTCCAACGCCAGTACCGCCGGAGGTGACGATGAGATCAGCCCCCTGCACCAGAGCCAGATCGGTCAAAAGTGCCCGCAGTTCCAACTCCTCATCGGGCAGCAAAAATCCCGCCGAATGTCCAAGGGGCAACGCCTCGGCGATAAGCTGTGCCGCAAGGGGTCCCGCGCCATCCTCACGCTCGCCGCGGCTCCCCTTGTCGCTCAGGGTGACCCAGGCCAGGGCGACCCCCTCCCGCCGGACGGTCAGGGCGAGTTCTGCACCAGCCTCGACAGCGGCACAGGCCTCGACCAGCACGCAGCGGGTGGCCGGGCCGATTCCCACACCAGGCCGCCAGTCAATCCGGAGAACCCGAAACAGAACCTGAACCGCGTCCCCAAGCGCATCGCCCATGCGCAACCTGGGTAGCCGCTCCTTCGCGATCAGGATTGCGCCGCTAGGCTCGCCACCCGCGCCGACCAGTTGCACGCGCGTACCGATTTCAAGGGGTGAATGGCCGAACAGGGTAACAGACAGGGTGCTCATGATTCAAATCCTCTCAAGGGGCGATCGTTCTTTCCGGAAAGACAGGTGATACCGGATAGACTTGCATACGCCAGGACAGCAGTCTTTTCCAGTCCGGAAACGACCGCAGGGATATGGCACCGGTTCAGGCAAAAAGCCCGGCAGCAATGGTGGCAAAAAATAGGCCGCCGAACACACCCGGGCCACCGATGACCAGCAGGGGTGCATCAAGCCGGTTGCGGAAACGGGAGATCACCAGAGGTGCCAGCCCGGCACCGATGAGGGTGCCTGCCACAGCGGCGATGTACGCGGCCTGGGGCGCAAAGGGTTGCCCCCGGAGGACCATGGCTGCCACCGCTGTGGCGGCGGGCGAAAGAAAGACGGGCAGCCTCAAGCCCTGACCGGGCCAAGGCTTGAGCGCGGCAAAGCAGACCACGGCCACCAGGGCGACCACCCCGGCAGTCCAGGCCCAGGCATTGGTATGGGTGGACAGGCGAAAAGCGAAATAGGCGCACAAACACAGGGGCACGACAGCCCCACCAACACTGACCGCGATCCGCTGGTGCACCAACTCGCCGGTATGCTCCGACTCCGGCTCCATTCCCTGCATGCGAAACAACATCGCGTTCATGGCCTGGGCCGCAACCTGGGGAACAAGTCGTGAGCTGACATGGATAATGAAGGATTTCCCGCGCCACAAAAGCATGCAGACCAGGACAACCAGCCCCTGGAGCATGGTCAGCCCCAGCCGCTCAAAGGATTCTCCGGCAACATGCGCAGGCACGAAGATCAGGCCAAAAACCAGGAGCCCAAAGAGGAAAAGGATGCCCAATCCCGCACCGGGAGGAAGCGTATACTGTCTCATGTCCGTGATTCTCCTTGCAAACGAAGCTGTTGCGTTTACAGGCCGGTTTTGGGTATGTTGCCCCAGTCGGAGACGCAGCAGGCGTTCGGGCACTTAGGTAAACAAAAAACAGCGAGGCGTCCATGAAAGGCATCATCTTGGCCGGGGGCTCGGGAACACGGCTCTACCCCATCACCCGGGCCGTGAGCAAACAGCTTCTTCCGGTGCACGACAAGCCGATGATCTACTACCCGCTGTCCACCCTGCTCCTGGCAGGCATCCGCGAGGTGCTGATCATCTCAACCCCCACGGATCTGCCCCGCTTCGAGGCCCTGCTCGGTGACGGTTCCCAGTTCGGCTGCGCTTTTTCCTACCAGGTCCAGCCGAGCCCGGAAGGACTGGCTCAGGCCTTTGTCCTTGGCGCGGAATTCATCGGCTCCGACTCGGTCTGCCTGGTCCTCGGCGACAACATCTTCTACGGCCAGGGACTCCCCACCATCCTGGAGGACTGTGCCCAGCTCCGCAGTGGCGGCGTTGTCTTCGCCTATCCGGTCAAGGACGCCAGGCGCTATGGCGTGGTGGAGTTCGACCGGACTCGCACGGCGGTGAGCATCGAGGAAAAACCCCAGGAGCCCAAGTCGCGCTTTGCGGTCACCGGGCTCTATTTCTACGACAACTCCGTGATCGACATCGCCCGCACCCTCAAGCCAAGCGCCAGGGGCGAGCTGGAAATCACGGACGTGAACAACATCTATCTCTCCCGGGGCAAACTCAAGGTGGAGGTACTGGGCCGAGGCTTTGCCTGGCTGGACATGGGCACCCATGATTCGCTCCTGCAGGCCGCCAACTACGTCAACGTGATCCAGCAACGCCAGGGAACCATTGTCTCCTGCGTGGAGGAGATCGCCTTCCGCAAGGGATTCATCGACGCGACCCAGCTGGAACGCCTCGCCCAGCCCATGCTCCAAAACAACTACGGCCAGTATCTGATGGATGTGCTTCGGGATGTGGCCGAGGGGCTCTAGCCTGTAGCGACAGTGCCCAAAGTGAAAAAGAAAGCGGCCCCGTCACAATTGTGACGGGCCGCTTATTCTTTATGAAGATCGAGGGCCGAAGCCCCAAAGGCTAGTGGTGACCGCCGGCCTTGTCTTCAGCCATGGCTTCGCCCACGCGAATCAGCCCGATGGCGATGATCCAGACCATGTAAACGAAGATCAGGCTGACGCCGACCATACCCTGAGTGGTGGAATGAGCCATTCCGGAAAGCAGTTCGCTAATCATTGTATACTCCTCCATTTGGGGCTTGAAATCTTAGTTCTGCTTCCCCCCAATCCCAAAAAAAGTCAAGAGAAGAATCCAGATTGCCTGCTCCTTTTCCACCTGGCACTTTTCCACCTGGCACTTTTCCACCTGGCACTTGACCCTATGTCCCATCAGGGTCATTATTATCTTGGTATGCAGGGACAGCACCAATTATTTCTGTCCGCTTTCGCAGCCAAAGGATAGTGGAATGTTTTCTTTTTGGAAAAAAAACAAAACATCATCTGCCGATGCCTCCGAATCTATTAAGGCATCCAGAGAGCCACAACGCTCTTCGTCCACTAAACGCACCGGCCCACGTTCCGAAAAACGCCCGAAGAAGAACCAGTCCGACGCGGATCTTGCCGAGAGCCAGCCACGAAAAATAAAGAAAAAGGGAAACGGGAATACTCCATCCTCTCAAGAGGATTCAGCCAAGGCGAGCGACTCCCCCCAAAAGGCCAAAAAGAAACGGCAACTCACGACTGCGGAAGTCGAACGGCGCAAGATGGAACGACTTTCCCTTCCCGACACCGGCGACGCGGACAAACATGTCCGACTGGATGCAAGCAAACCCAAGAAAATATTTTCCTTCGACTTTCTCAAGAGTATTCCTAAAAACCTCGACGTCGCCCTTTCTTCCAAGGAGACACGGGACGAGGAAAAGGCTGCCAGAAAAGCCCTTCAGGAACGGCTCAAGCAGGAAAAAAAGGAACAGGAAAGCCAAGCCGATCCCTTTGGATTCTCAATTAACCTGGAAGACACGAAACACGATGAGGTGCACCAGTCCATCGCCATCACCTACCCCGGACTGGCGGCAGTCTGCCTGGAACTGAAAAAGGCCGTACGGGTAAAAGACATCTCCACCACCGGGGTCGGACTGCGGTTCGAGTCGCCCCGGGTCAAGGGCGGAACCCTCCTGACCCTAACCCTCGGCACCAAGCAGGGGAAAATCCTCTCTGGAGTCAGGGCCAAGGTCATGCGCCACGAAAAAGGCATCATAGGAGCCAAGTTCGTGGAACTCACCCGCCAGCAGGAAAACACCCTTTCAAAACTGGTACTCGAAGGACAGAAACTGCAGGGCCGCATGCGCAAAAAGCGCACCCTTCCGAAGGAAATCGAAGATTTGAAAGTCTAGCGACAGTGCCTGCAAAAACGAAAAAGCCGGTCATGGACTGGCTTTTTCATGCTGCGGGGCAAAAAAATGAACTACGTCGCGACCCGCTGGATGGCCTCCAGGAGCTTGGCCTTAGGAACCGGCTTGGTGATGAAGTCGTCACACCCGGCTTCCAGCACCATGCGATGGTTTTCTTCGGAGGCATGGGCCGTGACCGCGATGATCGGAGCCTTGGACCGTCCCTGCTCCCCCTCGAAGCGGCGGATTTCCCGGGTGGCCTCGTAGCCGTCCATGATCGGCATCTGGATATCCATGAGCACCAAGTCATACTTGGCCTGTTTGAACATATCCACGCCGACCTGGCCGTTTTCGGCCACATCAAGGCGATACGGGAATTTCTTCAGGTACAACTGCATCACGAGGACATTGTCCTCGCTGTCTTCCACGAGAAGGATGCGTAGTGTTTCGCTATCGTTGTTTTGATTGATCATATGCTCTGTATTGATGTTGGTCTAGACCTGCATCGGCCCTGGTATCGCAACTTTCGGTTCTTGCCAAACCCTTGAGACATGAGACCATAACATCTTCACCCTGAAACGATGCTTACGTCAAGAGATTGAACGGACTTCTTCCTCAACTCGCGTCTTTTACCATCTTGACCAGGGCATCAAGATTGTTTCCCTGTCCCGAAACGTGGTCCTCGGGATAGAGCAGTGCCGACATGAAAAACACCGACCCGACTGAGAGCGAGGTGGCAGCGCTCTTGGAAAACAGCTCCAGCCGCTCAATGACCTCCGGCCATCCAGCCGCCAGTTCCCGGCCCTCGTCGGCAAGTTCGGAAAGGAAAAGTGCCTTCTCGCGCATTTTTTCCACATATCCAGCCTGACCGCGCGAACCTTGCAGGAGAGCCTCCGCCTCGGCTTCGATCCGATGGACCGTGATCGCGGCTTCATCAATCCAGTCGGCAAGTGCCTTTTTCGCGTTTGGGTTCATGCGTGTCTCCATATCTTATTTTGTTACGCTCGCACACGGAAAAAGACAAGAAGCACGGGGATTGAACCTCGCCTGATCACGCGAGTCCCCGTTCCGACTTACAGCGAACCGCACATGCGCCGATAGGTGTCACACTCACCCCTGCTGCCAAAGGGGCAGGGCTCCTTGCGAAACCATTTGCGACGAGGACACCAGAAATAGGTTTTGAAAGGTTCATTGCATCCCTGGTCCGAAAACATAGGCCTGCGACTACTGCCAAACATCATCTGGTTTCCGTCCATCTGGACCTGCCATACATTCATGGCACACTCCTCGGCTCAAGTTCACACTCAGCGCATGTCAAAATCTCCTTCGTGACGCTTTTGCCTTGTTTCTTCAATAATTATGCCATTAATCCGCATGAACACTGTTCTAAAGGCCCCTTTACATCCATGGATTTTGGTTCTACTTCTGCCTGACATCAAAACGCCCCTCCCAAGGAGTTTCCCTTGAGCATTCTCTCATCGTCCACAGGCCTGACCCGCTACCGCATCAAAGAAGACGTCACCGCCGAGCAGGTGCGCGACATACCGGAGAAACTCCGCAAGTTCAGCTTTGTGGACATCGACGCCACCACGGACGAGCGCAGCTTCGGATGGACCAACATCGACAATTTTCTGGACGTGAAATGGCGCAAAAGCCCACCGGAAAAGGCCCACTTCATGGCCTTCAGCCTGCGCCTGGAAACCCGGCGCATCGCCCCGGCAGTCATGAAGAAGCACCTGCAGATCGCCCAGGAGGCGGAACTGGAAAAGGCCAAGGAATTGGGCAAGAACTATATCTCCCGCGGCAGAAAGACCGAGCTCAAGGAACAGGTCCGGATTCGGCTCATGGCCCGCTCCCTGCCCATCCCGGCAGTCTTCGACGTGGTCTGGAACCTGGACAAACACCACATCCTGGTCGACTCCACCAATGCCAAGGCCTGCAGCCTGTTCGAGGACTATTTCCTGGAGTGCTTCGAGCTTCACCTGGAGCCCCTGACCCCGTTCTATCTGGCCATGGACATGCTCGGCGGTGAAAAGGCCGCTTCCAAGCTCGAAGACCTCGACCCCACCATATTCGTCTAGGAGAAGCCCAACATGGAAGCACTTCGCGAAGACAAACTGTTGGGCCAGGAATTTCTCACCTGGCTCTGGCACCGAATCGACACCACGGGCGGCAATTTCACCACCCGCGACAATCAGGAATTCGGCCTGGCCATGATGGAATCCGTCTCCGTCCAGGGCGGCGAGGGCGACATCATTGCCACCGCCACGGTCAAAAGCCCCTCGGGCGAACTCACCGAGGCCAAGTCCGGGCTCAAGACCGGCAAGAAGGTCAGCCGAGCCCAGCTCAAATTCTCCATCGACCAAGATGATTGGGTGCTGACCCTCAAGGCCGACGACCTCGGCCTTTCCGGCCTCAAGACGCCCAAGGTGGACCTCAAGGAGGAGGAAGGCGACGACCCGGACGGCAAATTCCTGGAAAAGATGTACCTGCTTGAAAAGTGCCTGGAAATGCTCGACATAGTCTACAGCGAGTACGTCCACCTGCGCCTCTCGCCCAAGTGGCAGGACTCGGCCCAGGCCATCCGCACCTGGATTGAAAAGCAGTAGGCCGCCATGTCCGACGCCCCGCAGTTGACCATCGCCGCCTTTGGAGACTCCCTTTTCGAGGGCTGGGGGCTGATGCCCGACCAGTCCGTGCCTGCCCAGCTGGAAAAACTTCTCCGCCAGGAAGGCCGAAACCTGAGGATGCTCAACTTCGGCGTTTCCGGCGAGACCGCTGGCGAAGGGCTACTCCGGGTAGACCAGGTGGTGAAAGCCAAGCCCGATCTGGCACTGCTCGAATTCGGGGCCAACGACTTCTACCAGTTGGTGGACCCGGAGGAGACCCAGGACCAGCTGGCGGCCATAATCGAGACCTTCCAGGCAAAGGCCATCCCCGTGCTCCTGGTGGGCATCTGCTGCCTGGCCGATTTCACGGGCGAGGAATTCAAGGCGGACTTCGACCCAATCTTCACCGAACTGGCCGAACACTTCTCAGTCCCGCTGTTCCCCGACATCCTCGCTTCCTATGTGCACTCCCCGGACTTGCTCATGCTCGACGGCATCCACCCCAACCCTCAGGGAGCACTGGCCATTGCCCAGGCGCTTCTGCCCTCGGTACTGGACGCCCTTCCCCGAGGGGAGTAGTACGAACCCATGCAGCCGGATATCTCCGCCCTGGACCGTTTTTTCATCACCTACGCCACATCACGGGCGCTGCGCCTCGTGGCCTGGGTAGTGGCAGGGGGCATGCTGGCCCTAAGTCAAAGCTGGTACTTGCTCTGGCTTCTGACCCTGCCTATCCTGCTGGATTTCTACGGCGTCCGGCGGCTCAAGCAGACCCACTCCCTGCTGATCGACCGGCTCTGCGAAATCATGACCGAAACCGGTCGCACGGCCTGCGGTCTGGACAAAGAGGAAGAATGCTATTGTCTGGAAGAGCTGGACGGTGCTCTGGACCGTTCTTGCCTTAAGTCCTTGCCGGACACCCTGAAACTCACCCTGGTCGCCCCTCTGGAGACCTACACAGTGGTCTCCAGGCACATTGGCACCATCTTCCCGCCCCGCTGGCTCCACCCCCTGGAGTTCCACCACGAAACCCTGGGACAGACCGAAATCTATTATGCAGACGTCAACTACGTGGAGTTCACGGACGAAACCCTCACCCTCCATTTTTCTAATGGAAAGACCTTTGAACTGGCTGGGGACGGCGCGGATGAAGCCTTGACAGCGTTGCGCTCCCGGCTGCGGGAACACAAGGGAAACGGTAGGACCGCACTTTTCAACCATCCCGAATGACAACCCGCAATGGTCCTTGATGAACGCCCCTGAATAGCCTACTATTTCGGTCTGATTTTACGTCAACCCCAGCGCAGGAAACACCATGCAATATGAACTTCGGCTCATGAACACCCAGGCGGGTGTCGGCTGTTTCGAGGCCCAGCCCAAACCGAATCTGAGCCTGAACGAACAGCTCGACCACCTCCGTATGAGTCCCATGGACGACTTCATGCACCACATCCTGCTCCAGCGGATGGGCGAGCTGCCCAACCGAAAGATCAAGCAGTTCGTCGCGGAAGTGCTCGACGGCGACCAGAAGGACGACCACGTCCTGGCCGCGCTGCTCCTGGAAGGATGCCTGGTGCACCCACGCATGCAGCCCTTCCTGCCCAAGCTTAAGGCCCTCGACCTAGACACCCTCATCTGCCACACGCCCACGGTGAACCTACGCTCGTATCGCCTGCCCGATCAGCCTCTGCACCACGCCTGGATCAAACATTTCGCAGCCCACAACATCGACCACCGTCCCTTGCCCCACCCGGACCAGGCCGGGCTGGCCTTCCCCTGCACGGACGAGGAACTGACCCCACCGGACAATACAGTGCACGTGGCCGACGTCATGAAAGAGCTCCAGGGCTCACTGCCGCCAGCGAACCCGCGCCGCGCCATCGACGAGACCACAGCCCACGCCGCCCAGGTGCTGGAAAAGGCCAAGGCCCCCCTGGCCCCGGAAATGGCCCACCGGGCCTCCCTCTCGCCCTTTGCTTTGCTGCGCCACTGGATGGCCTCCATGTCTGTCTCCCTGGGCCGCAACCGGCACAGCTTCGAAGGATTGCAGACCTGCTATGGCCGCGGCCTGGACATGGAACACGCCCGGGTCTCCATGCTCATGGAGATGGCCGAACGCTTCAGCTCTTACGCCTCCTTCGGCTCTGGCGGCCTGCTGGGACGCGACCGGCCCTGCCCCCTTCACCACGGCTCCATGGCCGAGGTATCCAAAAAACTGCCCACCCTGCCCCTGAACGACATCCGTTTCGAAGTGCCCTACCAGGGACAAGAGCTCTACTGGATGGAGGGCGAGCGGCCAGATGGCAAAGGCGGTCTGGAACCCGTGCTCATCCCGCCCCAGCTGGTTTTCCTCTTCTGCAACCTGGACGAACCCAGCCTGTTCTCCGCCTTGGGCTCCACAGGGCTTGCCTCAGGCAACACCATGGCCGAGGCAAAGGTATCTGCCCTGTGCGAGGTCATCGAGCGCGACGCAATTGCCGTGACCCCCCTGGACATGAATCGCTGTTTCACCCTGGAAACCGATGACACGACCATAACCAAGCTCTTGGCCGACTATGAAGAAGGCGGAGTGCATGTCTGGTTCCAGGAGCTGACCGATGTCTTCGGCATTCCCTGCTACAAATCCTTTATCATCGGCGAGCAGGGCGATGTGAACCTGTCCACGGGCTGCGGCCTCGACGCCAAACGGGCCATTGTCTCAGGCATGACCGAACTCCCCTTCCCCTTCCCCGGCCCGGCCACTCGCCCGGCCCCGGCTGGACTGCCTGTGCGCAAGCTCGAAGACCTGCCTGATTACTCCACGGGCTCGGCGGAAGGTGACGTCATGCTCCTGGAAACCACGCTCCTAAAAAACGGCTACACCCCGCACTACGCGAACATGACCCGCAAAGACCTGACCATCCCCGTGGTCCGCGCCATCATCCCCGGCCTGGAGATCATGTACGACTTCGACCAGTATTCGCGGGTCAGCCCCAGGCTCTTTGCCAATTACTTGAAATTATTTAAATAGACTTCAATCGAGTTAAATCAAAAGGGGCCTTGCGGCCCCTATTTTATTTCTTAGCACTTGATTGGAAGTTGTAAACATAATTGCCCAGATCGCAGTTCCAGTTGGTATAGACGATGTCCGGCTCTGGAGAAGCCGTGTAGGTGATGCGCACCTTGTTGCCAACCACAAGCGGTGTGGCAAGGGAAACCCAGCCTCGACCGGGGACAAAGGCATATTCTTTGGGGATGAGGAGCACCCAATCGTTACTCGGACTCCAGACGCTCACTGAGGTGATCTCTTCCACGATCTGCGGGCCGACGTAAAACACGGATTGCCCATTCTGGCCCGCGCTCCAACCGGCATCGCTCACAGGAACTTCATACAGCCCGTTTACAATCATCTTCCTGTCCAGGTCCGCCAGGTCAATGGCCTCGATGATCGAGGTATACTGGGAAGACGAACTCCAGTCCCAGGTCTCGGGGTAGGTGGAGCCATTGCCCAGGTAGACCAGCAGGGTTCCTGCCAACTCGTTGCGACCCGGCGAGTTCCAGCGGTGGGTCACCATATCCAGGTTGCCGTCCTGGTTCAAGTCGGCCAACCGTATGGCCGAACCCCACCCCCCATATTTGGACGACCAGATGGGCCAACTTGTGCGCGGCGCATACTGGATCACAAAGGGGTCCAGGAAACGGTAAAGCGAAAACCCGCCCCGCCCCTGACCCATATAACTGTTGGAGGAAGACGCGATGGTGGCCACGGTGTCACCCTCTGGGGGGAATTGGAGATGAATAGACGGGGCAAAATCGATACCATTGCCGTAGTAATTCGCATCCTCGGAGGTCCAGTCGGGCGCGGTGGCGTCAGGCAAGGTACCATGCTTGCCCAGGTAGAGCCTGAGCGGTGCGGAATCGAAAAGCACGTCCATGAGTCCGTCCGCGTTCACGTCGCCAAAGGTCACGGCAATGGACACGAACGAGTCCTGGGTGAGCCAGACGTTACCTGGGGAGGTGGAATAACCGCTTCCCTGATTCAAATAGATGCGATTTTGCGCCAGGAAAGGCGGCTGGGGGTTGTCCGCCAAAAGATGCTTGCTCACCTTCTTGTGGATGACCGTTGTATGTGTCGCACATTCCTGAGTGGCAAAACTTTCCACCTCGGGAATGGGCTCACCGCAGGCCACGGCCAGATCGAGATCACCGTCCCCGTCGATATCGCCCAGGGCGCAACCAAAGGAGGGGTAGCCCGTGTCAGTAAAGGTAGGCAGGGATTCCAAGGTGCCCCCCTGATTGTAATAGACCTTGATCCCGCCCTTGTCGTAGGCCAATTCCTTGCCAAGAAAGACAGACACGGCCACGTCGTTGTCACCATCGCCATCGATGTCGCCCACGGCCAGGGTTCCATGATGGTCAGTGTCACCGGAAATCCAGTCTGGATTCACAGAAAACCTGCCGTCATTCTGATTCAAATACACCACCACATGCTGCAAGGCCTTGTCATTGCCGCTGGAGACCACCATGTCCTTGTAGCCGTCACCGTTGATGTCAGCCAGGGCGAGCCCAGTGCCGAAGTCGCCACCGTCCTGGCCGGGAAAGTAAGGATTTGTGGCAAAACTGGGTGTGGCCAGATAGGGCAGGGCCGCCTGATTCTCCGCCGATGCAGCCATGACCGGAAGCTGGACCCCGACGAACAGAGACAAGGTAAACAGAAAAAATAGAGCTTTCATGGCAACCTCTGTGCATTATGTACCAACAAAACGATTCTCCTGGAGTTTCCATAAACGGTCAGCACTTCTCCGACAAGACCGAAAGCAGGTTTCACCTGCTCAAAGGAGCCTCTCCAGAAAAGCTCCCCTTCCCGCCCACTTGCACATTGACGCGCCTCCTGGCGAACGGTACTCCATCCCTGTGCCCGGATGGCGGAACTGGTAGACGCAAGGGACTTAAAATCCCTCGGTAGCGATACTGTGCGGGTTCAACTCCCGCTCCGGGTACCATTAAAAAACAGGTGGTTACGCAGTAAATGCGTAACCACTTCGTGTTATACGTTTACCATTTCTCATCATACTATTACGATCGGAATTACCCCCGGCCAGTCTCAACTTCTCAGGCCTACTAGAAATGGGCGGATTGCCCTTATCAGGCTGGCACAACAGTGACCATACAACTGTCCATGGATAACACGTCTCAAGATTGAAACTATTTTGTTTCTTGAGGCATCATGTTAATATCCAACCAAACAAACCATGAGGGAAAATCATGAGCACCAAAGACAAGAACAATGTTTCAAGCGAGACCAAGAAAACCCCAGGCGTTGAAATGTCCATGGAAGAACTGGAGCTGATTTCCGCGGCTGGAACTATGTCTGGAACCAACGACGATGATCTGCTGGTCGGCGGTAGCGGAGCAGACTCCCTCCGCGGCGGGGACGGTTCCGACACTCTCATTGGTGGTGCCGGTAATGACTTTCTCTCGGGCGGGGACGGTTCCGACACACTCATTGGTGGCGACGGAAATGACACACTTTTCGGTGGTCAAGGTTCCGACGTGCTCATGGGGGACGATGGCAACGACACCCTTGATGGTGGCTTTAAGGATGGTGCTAACGATACCGTGTTTGGCGGCGAGGGCAACGACACATATTACTGGGGGAACAGCAAGGATGGCAGCGACGTGTTTGATGGTGGCGAAGGCACTGACACGTTGAGGATTGATTTGGACAGTGGCGGCAAGAACATTGAAAGTGCATTTAATGCTGGAGAGTTCACCATTACCATTGATGGTAATCCTAACTATGTACCCACCTTTGATGATCAAGGGAATATCGTCCTGCCGGAAGGTTGTTCTGGAGTGATTACCGGCCCTACTGGCGAGACGCTCACCTTTACCAACGTGGAATATATCAAGGCATTCTAAGTTTATCACCTGCCATAGAGTGTTGAAAGAAAAAGCCCGCTTCGGCGGGCTTTCTTCGTATGTGCATTGGGTTCCTCAAAGTATTCCCCATAATGAATGAAAATGATGTACGTTGTAGTGAGGTGGCAGTGGGCTGAAAATAGTGGGGATTACCGCACAACAAGGGGGAATCTACACGCCGTAGAGGTCGATGTCGTCAGCCTGCACGGCGTCGCTGCCGGTGGTAAACGTCGCCACCAGTTGTCCCATGTCCGAGGTGCCCGTGCCGTCCGAGTCGAACCACAGCTTGAAGTTGTCCGTGTCGAAGATGAAGGACTGGGCGACGGAAGAGAGACCGGTGTTGTTGTATCCACCAGCGCTGTACCCAGCTGAGTGGAAGGTGAGCGTGGTTCCAAAGTTATTTTCGTTGAATTTTAGCTGGTCGTCCGCATGACAAAAGGCCTGTATCGTGTCGCCCAGTTGACCGGTGCTCTCGTAGTAAAAGATGTCGTTTCCGCCGTTGCCCTTGAGGATGTCCGCTCCGTTGCCGCCAAAGAACTGGTCATCTCCGCCGCCGCCGATGAGGGTGTCCGCGGCGGCCCCGCCCTTGAGCAAAAATCCTCCCGTGCTTTCCGCCGCACCGTTGAAGGTCAACCCTGTGCTCGTCCAGCCCGAGGCGTCCACTTCGAGAACCTGCGTGCCGGTCAAGGTGCTGTCGGTCATGTTCAGGATACTGTTCCCTTCGGTCAAAATTGCCCTTTCCACATTGGTCACGCCGCGCAGATTCTCATGGTTGTCCACGATGTCCCACACTGGTGTGAAGTAGAGCGTGTCGTTTCCTGCCCCGCCGTCCACCGTGTCCTCGTTGGTCAGGTGGTTATCAAAGTAAAATGTATCGTCCCCGTCGTTGCCTTCGATGGTGTCCTTTCCGCTTCCAGCCCGGACGATGTCCGCGTTGGACGATCCCTTAACGTGGTAGCTGCCGCCTTCGTTGGTTTCCGCCTGGTAGTTGAAGTCCAGGGTGGTGGCCGAGGTGGCGTCGATGGTAACGGTGTCGACCTCGTTCGCGCGCAGAGCGTCCACGGCGGTGATGTAGGAGGCCTGAGCGCCGAGGATGATGTTTTCTACATTGGTCACGCTGTCCAGTTCGTCGCGGTTGCTGCTGTTGCCGTCATCGGTGTAGCGCAGGGTGTCCTCGTCGAAAATGTAGCCGCCGAAATAGCCGCCGTTGACCGTCTGACTGGAAGACATGTTGGTGCCGAAAATGAAAGTATCGTCGCCCTTGTGCGCATTGAAGCTGAAGGTGCCGTCCGTGTCTTCGGAAACGTCCACGTACATGGAGTAGGTGTCCATGGAACCCCAGGTATGGGTGACGGCCAGGGTGTCGCCGTTTCCCACGACAGCTTCGGAAAGCTTGAAGGCTGCATTGCCGTCGTCGATGGTGATGGTCTCGAAGCTTCGCAGGCCGTTCATTTCCGTGAGGTGCCCGGCTGTGGTGGAACTGCCATTGGGGTCGATGTAGACGAGTTCGTCGTTCCCGGTTCCAGCGTTGATGGTCGTGGACGAGGTCAGGTTGCCTAGGCGGAAGGTGTCGGCGAAGCTGGAACCGGTGATGTTGAAGTGACCGTCGGTTTCAGCCGAGGAGTTGAAGTCCAGCGTAGCTGTCTGGCTGGCGTCGATGGCCATGGTCTGGCCTGAGGCCACCACATCGTTGTCCCCTGCCCCGGCGTTGGT